>NZ_SZXD01000025.1:0-178766 GCF_005281115.1 Citrobacter sp. wls710 | reverse complement strand
GCGTCTGTACGAAATGAAACCTGCCGGATGCCTTATCCGACCTTCGACTCTATTTCCTCAAACATATCTGAATCCTTTCTCTGCTAATTAAAACCGTGACTTATATCTCATAATTAATTATAACAATTATATAACATTTAATTTACCAAAAAAGACACAACTAGCATTAATAAATTCACGCGATCCTTGGCAGGGGTATAATTCGAATGGCTGATAGCAGTGTAACTGAGAACGGAGCGCTGACTGATGGCGATACTCGTCGCCGTATTTGGGCGATTGTTGGAGCATCATCAGGGAATCTGGTCGAATGGTTTGATTTCTATATCTACTCTTTCTGCTCTCTCTATTTTGCACACATCTTTTTTCCCTCTGGGAACACCACCACCCAACTTTTACAAACTGCCGGCGTTTTTGCCGCAGGCTTTCTGATGCGCCCTATCGGCGGATGGTTGTTTGGTCGCATCGCCGATAAGCACGGGCGTAAAAAATCCATGCTGTTGTCAGTTTGTATGATGTGTATGGGATCGTTGGTGATTGCTTGTCTTCCGGGGTATGAAACGATAGGTACCTGGGCTCCTGCGCTACTGCTGCTGGCCAGATTATTTCAGGGGCTGTCTGTCGGCGGTGAATACGGGACCAGCGCTACCTACATGAGTGAAGTGGCTATTGAAGGTAAGAAAGGTTTTTATGCTTCATTCCAGTACGTAACGTTAATTGGCGGGCAGCTACTGGCATTGCTGGTTGTGGTCATTTTGCAGCAAACGTTAGAAGACTCTGCGCTCAGAGAGTGGGGATGGCGTATTCCATTTGCGCTGGGTGCAGTGCTGGCTATTGTCGCGCTATGGCTGCGTCGTCAGCTGGATGAAACCTCGAAACAGGATGTTCGTGCGTTAAAAGAAGCAGGCTCTCTGAAAGGTCTGTGGCGTAATCGCAAAGCCTTTGTCATGGTGCTTGGCTTTACCGCTGCTGGCTCGCTGTGTTTTTACACCTTCACAACCTATATGCAGAAGTACCTGGTTAACACCGCCGGTATGCATGCCAACGTAGCCAGCGGGATTATGACGGCGGCACTGTGTGTATTCATGCTGGTGCAACCATTGTTTGGCGCTTTGTCAGATAAAATTGGCAGACGTACTTCCATGCTATGCTTTGGCGCATTAGCCGCGATTTTTACCGTTCCCATTCTGACAGCGTTGCAAAACGTGACGTCTCCGTATATGGCGTTTGCTCTGGTAATGTGTGCCTTGTTGATCGTGAGTTTCTATACGTCTATCAGCGGCATTCTGAAGGCTGAGATGTTTCCGGCGCAGGTGCGCGCCCTGGGGGTTGGGTTATCTTATGCAGTGGCGAATGCCCTGTTTGGTGGTTCAGCCGAATATGTTGCCTTATCCCTGAAATCCATCGGTATGGAAACGACATTCTTCTGGTACGTTACCGCGCTGGCAGTCATCGCATTTTTAGTATCGCTGATGCTGCATGGCAAGGGGAAAGGGCTGCGCCTCTAATGATGTGCCAGTTGCCAGACTGCATAGCCGGTTGAGGCGCCCGCTATATCCCAGGCAAAGTCCTTCCAGCTCCAGCCGCTCCCAGCGGGGCGGCTGTCCCACAGCTCTTTTGATGCGCCCAGGCTGACTGAGAACATCAAACCAATAGCCGCACTGCGATCGCGGCTGTAACCCTGATGCTGGGCATATTCATTGCCGGCTGCGGCAAGCATGGCGGAGGCGATAAAGTGTTGAGCTTTGTCTTGTCCGCTCCAGCGGTCGTTTGCCATGTGGCTGCAGCCCGAAATAGCCAGGACACTGGTAAGAATAAACAGGCGCACCGTTGCCTCCATAGGAAAAACCCCGTCACTGGACGGGGTCTTGGTTACAGAATACGGCTAATTAATCTGTCGATACGAATACGGCGTAGTCGACGGATGAGCTTGCGCACCTTGACTGGATAGTCAGCAATGCTTTGCAGGTCGCGGTAGTGCTTCACCACGGTGGTATGCGTGCGGATAAGCTCCAGCTCTTTATCGCGCTGGGGCGCCAGCTCTTGCTTAGGATCGTGGATAAGGATGGCGTTTTCCAGATCCAGACGCCAGGCTCGAGGATTAAGGTTGTTGCCGGTGAGCAGCATCCATTTATCATCAACCCACATGCCTTTCAGATGATAAGTGTTGTCATCATCTTTCCATAAGCGCACGACCAACTGATCGGTATTCACATAATATTGCAGTCTGCTCAGAAAACGGCGCAGATTAATTTCATACAGATAAGGCAGCGCGCCGATGATTTTAAAAGGCTCATCTTCCGGGATGTAAAAGTCGTTGGCAGTTTTATCACCGACAATGATTTCGACCTTTTTCCCTTCACGCAGCAGCTGAATGATATTGCGCACCAGTATGGCGGGC
Organism: Citrobacter sp. wls710; assembly: GCF_005281115.1. NCBI lineage: Bacteria > Pseudomonadati > Pseudomonadota > Gammaproteobacteria > Enterobacterales > Enterobacteriaceae > Citrobacter > Citrobacter sp. wls710. Next base: position 176,368 of record NZ_SZXD01000025.1, on the reverse strand, counting down.
AGATTGAAATAAGGGGTACAAATTGTGAGTTTGTGCTCTGCGCAGGGCATGAGGTGGAAAATAGTCTTATTTAACAGACTGGATTTTCCGAGTCCAACCAGCGGCGTAACAGAAAGCTGTTCATTATCCGCATCCCCCTGAAAATGGAATGACGCATCCCGCAGTTCCTGACGGTACAAGCGAATGTCGTTTTTAATTTCCGGGCTTTTAGGGCGATTGATATCATCAAGACGATTAACGCCGCGACCATTCATCAGGTTTTGCGCCACCCAATTGAACATGATATCGGCCATTTGCGCGTTGCGAATCAACTGATAACGGTCGTAGCGATATTTATCATGCTGATGCAGATAAACATCGTTCAGGCTGGCGCCGCTATACAGGACGCTGTCATCGATGATAAAGCCTTTGAAATGCAGAACGCCAAGGGCTTCGCGAGTGTTAATCGGCACGCCATAGACAGGAATATCGATACCAGGGTTTTCTTGCGCCATGCGGCAATACCAGTCAGCGTTGGTATTTGATGCCGCAGCACCAATGCGCCCGCGCTGGGCTCGGTGCCAGTCGACAAGCACCCGGACATCCAGTTCAGGACGCTGCCGTTTTGCCGCATAGAGCGCGTCGAGTATGCCTTTGCCACCGTCATCCTGTTCCAGGTACAGCGCAATAATGCAGATCCGTCGCGTCGCGCTGGCTATTTTTTCCAGCAGAGTCTCCCTGAAATTAGCGGGAGCATAAAAGAAATCTACATCATCAACTGACTGAGAAATCTTGGGTAGTTGGGCAAGGTGTTGTTGATGTTTATTACGCTTAAATTTTGACAACATCACAGTGCATTTCTTCTCTGTTCATTGAAGGGTCCTCTGTGCTATGCAGACGACATAAGCGGGCAATGATACCACCAGTACCCATTAATGTGGTCAACATTTCCAGTACCTTACTCACGATTCCTCAAATTGGGCCAGATTAAGCGTTAGCCCAACAATCCCCTCTTCGAGTTGGACGTCAACAACAAACCCGAGTTTCCGGGCCAGGGCGACCATACCGCGATTGTTTGGCATCGTAATACCATTCAAACGTCTAAGTCCGTGATCTCGGGTATAGGCAATTAATTTTTCCATCAATCGGCGACCCAGTCCAAGTCCTTTGAGATCAGAACGAACCAGGACGGCAAACTCGGCATCTACGTTATCAGGATCCGAGATAGCTCGCGTCACGCCGAGGATCTCTTCATGATTATCTCTACAACGCACAGCGACAAAGGCCATTTCACGATCGTAGTCGATCTGTGTCATATTGGCTAAATCTTCATGGGTAAATTCGTTGATCTCACTAAAATAGCGATAATAAAGATCTTCTTTTGTTACCTGAGAAATGAACTGCTGCAGATGAGGTTCATCCTCTGGCAAAATGGGGCGGAACAGGCAGCGCTCGCCGTTCTTCAACTCCACCCACTCTTCAAGCTGATGAGGGTAGGGACGTACAGCCAATCTGCTTTCGTTATCGCCTGTGAAGGGGGCAATGTCCAGCGTGACATCCAGCGCGGTAAATTCACCGGCGGAGGCCAGCAGCGGATGGATATCCAGACGCTGAATTTCCGGACAATCGACGATCAGGTTGGATACCTGCACCAGAAGCTGGCTTAGTCCGGCGATATCCAGTGGGCGTAGTGCGCTACGAGCGCGGATCTTCTTATTTTTGATCCCTTGGATCACCAGATAACGCGCCAGATTCATGTTCAATGGCGGCAATGCCACCACGGCTTGCTCTTCTGGTCGCCACTCAACCCCACCTTCACCCAGCATAATCAGTGGGCCAAATACCGGATCGTGTTCAACGACGACGCGAAGCTCCTGAGCGCCAGCGCGATTCGCCATGCTTTGCACTAATAAACCGTGGATGCGCGCTTGCGGCCAGGCCATTTTCACCCGATCAAAAATCGCGTTCGCGGCCTGCTGTACCTCTGTTGCCGTTCTCAGGTAGAGCATTACCCCCTGAACTTCCGACTTATGCGGGATATCAGGTGAACGCAGCTTGAGCGCCACCGGATAGCCGATCTGCTCTGCGATATGCACAGCTTCCGCGCTGTCGCTGGCGATCCAGGTCGGGAGCGTGTGTAAGCCATAAGCTTGTAAAATCGGCTGCACTTCATGGGTGTCCAGCGATGTGGCTCCTTCGGCAATCGCTTGCTGTAACAGATTATGCGCCTCGGCGGTGTTAGTGGTCAGGTAGTCCGGTAGCGCAGGCGTTTCTCGCAGTTGCTTCTGGTTACGCCGATACTCGACCATATGCATAAACGCGGTGATGGTCCCTTCCGGCGTACGGTAGGTGGGCAACCCTGCTTCGCTAAATAGCCTACGGGCTTCCTGAGAAGAAAACTCCCCGCACCAGTTGGTCAGTAAGGAGATAAATTTCCCTCGTGGATGCTGCTTTACTGCTTCGATCAACGCTTGTGCGCTTTCGGTCCCGGGGGCGGCGGCGCTGGGCGAATGAATGACCATCAGCGCGTCGAAGTCCTGACTGGCGAGCAAAATATCCAGGGCTTTTACATAGTGTTCGCTACTGGCATCGTCACGCAGATCCAGTGGGTTGCCGATATCAACATGGGCTGGTAGTGCATCGCGTAATTTCTGGCAGGTATCTTCACTCAGCGTGGCGAGTTTGCCATTTTTCGACCATAGCTCATCCAATGCCAGTGCGGCAGGTGCGGCGCCGTTACTGATGATCATTAGCCTGTCACCACGCAGCGGGCGCATGTGACTCAGGGTTTCGACCGCTGAGAACAGCTCGTGAGTGTCTTGTACTCGCAATAAACCGGCGCGCTGGATAGCTGCGTCCCAGGCTGGGTCCATTCCGGCGCTGGTGTGCAGTAAACGCTGCGCTGCCGGGCTACGGCCACTCTTAATCACCAGAATGGGTTTGTTGCGCGCGGCGCTACGGGCGGCAGAGACAAAGCGCCGGGCATCGCTCAAATGTTCGAGATAGAGCAATATCGCGCTGGTTTTGCTGTCGCGTGCCAGGTAATCCAGTAGTTCATCAACGTCGATATCCAGGCTGTCACCCAGCGCGATGAAGTAAGAAAAGCCCATTTCTCTCTGCTGTGCCCAGTCGAGTATGGTATTGGATACGGCCGCGGATTGAGAGATAAAAGCCAGCTTGCCGCGCTTAATCGGGACGGGGGAAAAGCTGGCGTTAAGTCCCTGCCAGGGGGCGAGAAGTCCCAGACTGTTGGGACCCAGCAGGCGTATTTTATAGCGTGAGGCGCAGGCCAACAGTTCTGCATGTTGGGCCGCGGGAGCCGAAAGAATAATGCAGGTTTTACAGCCTTTCTCGCCAAGCGCTTCGAGTAATGCCAGGTTACGGCTGGCATTGGTGCACAATACGGCGAGGTCGGGGCTAAAAGGCAAGCTACTGATATTGGGCCAGGCCAGTACACCCAATACCGCTTTCCAGGCGGGCGTCACCGGTAGAACTGGCCCATTGAAACCGCCGGCAAGCAGATTACGCATCATCAGGTAACCCGCGCGGTTAGGCTTCATCGACGCCCCAATCACCGCAATGGATTTCGGTCGCAGTAGTGCTTCCAGACCACGTTGACTCATATCGGCTTCCTTAATGACTCCAGTGACCGAATGATTTTAAACGCTTTCTGTGGAGTCTGCTGTGACGCTCCCCTGATGTTGGGTTTTTCCTGCCAGGTAACGGGTTTTAAAGCGAGTGAAGTGATCGCTTAACCCTTCCGCAGCTTGCGTATCACCAGCCAGATCCAGCAAAGCGATAGCCACTTCGGCAGTACAGTATTGCCCTTTGGCGTGAATACCACGCAGGTGATAAGCAGAAAGGCGCGATAAATCAACGGAGATCACCGGCAGGTTGTCGAGGTACGGGCTTTTGCGGAACATTTTACGCGCTTCCGGCCAGGTGCCATCGAGCATGATAAACAATGGTGGTTTACCGGTTGGCGGCGTGAAAATCACTTCGCGCTCTTCGCCCGCATAGGACGCCGGGAACACGACCATCGGCTGGTAATCAGGATTTTTCACCAGATCAAGCAGCGCCTGCGGCGGTTCGGTGCGTGACCACTGAAAAGCTGCGGTATCTGGCAAAATATCGGCGATTAAACGTCCCGTATTGCTGGGCTTCATTGGCTCGGTATCAAACATGACCAGACAAAAACGGCTTTTGGCCTCAGACGGTACTAACGTTGCGCATAAGCAGAGCTTTAGCGGCAGCAGGCAGCGCTGGCAGCGACGAATACGGTTACCTCGGGCGAGGAAAGGACGGGTGGCGCGCGCGAGGCGCTCAGCGCGTAACTGAAGAACTGCGTTATCGGTCATGGGGGAACACGTCGAAAAACGCTATTGTCGCAGAGGTGAAAACGGGGCACAAGATGCGCCCCGCAGAGATTATAGTGATTCGTTAAGCCAGCTATCAAACGGTGCCTTAGGGACGGCGCCATTGAGCATGTCGACGATTTCACCTTTTCTGAAGATCATGATGGTCGGAATACTGCGGATACCGAAGCGGGCGCTGAGTTCACGCTCGGCTTCCGTATTCACTTTAACAAAACGCACTTTACCGCTACGCTCTTCCGCGACATCTTCAAAAATTGGGGCAAAGTTACGGCATGGCCCGCACCAGGGGGCCCAAAAATCAACCACCACCGGGAGATCGTCTTTTAACAGTTTATCCAGTGTTTCACCGGTCGCATTGATCACCTCCCCATCAAACAGGTCGTGACCACAGCGTCCGCATTTAGCCGCTTCCTGGACACGATCGTCGGGAATGCGGTTGATAGCCTGGCAGCTGGTACAAACGGTATTCATAACTAACCTCTGGATGAGTAGTGTGGACTTCATGGCAGTGACGCCAGTATGTTTCTATTATGTTACATATTATCGGGGAGTCTGTTCTAAACAACAATGCGTTTTATTCAATGAGTACAATAGTCCTTAGCTTTTAAATGAAATAATGGCTAACGACGTGCACATCGGGTAATCTGCGCGCTTCGCGCAGAGCAGGTGGAGAAAAACATGAGCGACGAACTGAAGAACAAAAACGGCAAGGTCAAAGTGATGTACGTCCGCAGTGACGATGACTCGGATAAACGCACCCAAAATCCACGTACTGGTAAAGGCGGCGGACGCCCCGGTACTTCCCGAGCCGAAGGCGGTCGTCGCCCTGCCCGTGATGACAGAAAGGGTCCGAACAGCGAACGCGGCCGTGAACGTGGTCGTGACCGCGATGCAGAACGCGATCGCAGACGTGAAGATTCACCATGGCGTACCGTGTCCCGCGCACCGAATGATGATGTTGCGGATAAAGCCGATCATGGCGGTATTAGCGGCAAGAGTTTTATCGATCCTGAAGTCTTACGTCGTCAGCGCGCGGAAGAAACCCGCGTTTACGGTGAGAATGCTTGTCAGGCTCTGTTCCAGAGTCGCCCGGACGCTATTGTTCGCGCCTGGTTTGTGCAGAGCGTAACCCCACGCTTTAAAGAAGCATTACGCTGGATGGCGGCAAACCGCAAAGCCTATCACGTGGTTGATGAAGCTGAGCTGGCGAAAGCCTCCGGTACTGAGCACCATGGCGGTGTTTGTTTCCTGATCAAAAAACGTAACGGTACCACTGTTAAGCAGTGGGTGGGTCAGGCTGGGGCGCAGGATTGCGTACTGGCTCTGGAAGACATCGCTAACCCGCACAACCTGGGCGGAATGATGCGTAGCTGCGCCCACTTTGGTGTGAAAGGCGTGGTGGTACAGGACGCGGCGCTGCTGGAATCAGGTGCGGCAATCCGTACCGCTGAAGGTGGCGCAGAGCACGTTCAGCCGATCACCGGTGACAGCATTGTCGATGTGCTGGACGACTTCCGTAAGGCAGGTTACACGGTAGTGATGACCTCAAGCGTGAAAGGCAAACCGTTGTTTACTACCACGCTGCCGGAAAAAATGGTGCTGGTATTAGGGCGTGAGCGTGAAGCGCTGCCGGAAGCGGCATGCTCAGCTGACGACCTGTGCGTGGCGATTGACGGTACGGGTAACGTTGAAACGCTCAACGTATCTGTGGCAACCGGCGTACTGCTCGCGGAGTGGTGGCGTCAGAACAAAGCCTGATAATAAAAATGCCAGCGAATCGCTGGCATTTTTTACTCGCTTTCTGCTGGTAACACCGGCGTCCAGTCAATCGGTTTTTCACCTCGTTGTTCCAACCATTCATTGGCCAGTACAAAGTGATTGCAGCCAAAGAAACCGCGATGTGCTGAGAGCGGTGACGGATGCGGCGCTTTCAACACATGGTGACGTTGGGTATCAATAATCGCGCCTTTCTTTTGTGCGTGTGAACCCCAGAGCAGGAAAACAACGCCTTCACGGTGCTGATTAATCAAGCTGATGACTTTATCGGTAAAGGTTTCCCAGCCCAGGCTGGCGTGAGAATGTGCCTGGCCGGCGCGGACAGTGAGTACGGTATTAAGTAACAGCACCCCCTGACGTGCCCAGCTTTCCAGATAGCCGTGCGTTGGGCGCGTGAAGCCAGGAATCGTCGCTTCCAGCTCTTTGTACATGTTCAGCAGCGATGGGGGAGTGGCAATACCCGGACGAACAGAGAACGCGAGACCGTGTGCCTGGCCTGGACCGTGGTAAGGATCCTGCCCCAGGATGACGACTTTCACGTCGCCAAGTTCGGTAAAGCGAAAAGCGTTAAACACATCTTTTTGCGGCGGGTAAATTGTCATACCCGACTGACGCTCGCCAGCGACAGTATGTAGCGTGTTAACAAAATAAGGCTGCTGTTTCTCATCTGCCAGCACATCGTGCCAGGTTAATTCGGTGGCCATCTCGCTCTCCTGCGAATTTTCAATCCCTCTAGCTTAACTGCTTCTTACTACGTCGCAAAATTCTCTACGTTTCTCAACGGCCTGGGTCTTAAAGATAGTTGAAAATTTATGTAAAAAGTTTAGCTGCATACATGGCGTAAGTTGATGTAAAACAATAAAATCCACCAATCACCACTTTTCATGTGTGGTTTTTGTTGATTTAAATCAAAGATTCGAGGGTGTGTGAGGGGTATATATACACTCAAGCAACAATGGTTTTACCAATTGGCCGGATGACGGCCAACCGAGATCAAATAATTTTGCCGGGGAGGCATCAAATGATTACAGGTATCCAGATTACTAAAGCTGCAAACGACGACCTGCTGAACTCTTTCTGGCTGCTGGACAGCGAAAAAGGCGAAGCACGCTGCATCGTTGCGAAAGCAGGTTTCAATGCAGATGACGTCGTTGCCGTCAGCAAACTGGGTGAAATCGAATACCGTGAAGTGCCGGTAGACGTACAGCCGGAAGTCCGCGTGGAAGGTGGTCAGCACCTGAACGTGAACGTTCTGCGTCGCGAAACGCTGGAAGATGCGGTTAAGCATCCGGAAAAATATCCGCAGCTGACCATCCGTGTGTCTGGTTATGCGGTACGTTTCAACTCTCTGACCCCAGAACAGCAGCGCGACGTTATTGCTCGTACCTTTACTGAGAGCCTGTAAGGCTCGCGGGGAATAACCCCGTTTAGCAGAGAATCAAAAGCGGAAGATGCCAGCGCGTCTTCCGCTTTTTTATATCCGTTAGTAAAAAATTCTCACTGCGCAATAAACTAACAGCAGCGCCAGAATGATATTCAACTGTCGGCCGTAACGCCGAAAGAGACGCTGAAAAAGATGGCCAGCCAGCGCCCAACATGCATTACCAAAGGTGCCGATCAGCGCCAGCAGAATACTCACCCCAATCAGCCAGTGAGCTTCCTGCGTATAGGGCAGTACAAACGTGGATAACGCGGTAATGCCGTACAAAATGATTTTGACGTTAACAAACTGCAAGCCAAAACTCGTCCAGAAGCCGATCGGTTCGGACTGCAAATTATCGTTTGCCGCCGGGCTGGTGGCGATTTTCAATGCCAGCCATAAGATATATGCCGCGCCTGCCCAACTGAGCCAGTGGATGATGGCCGGATCCATCGCGGCAAGCGAAAACGAAATCCCGGCACACATCAGCATGACGATTAAAAAGCCCAGACTCATCCCGGTAAGCACGCGCGTACTCTGGCGAAAACCGTGTGACGTCGCAGCACTGAGCGCAAGGATGTTGTTGGGTCCGGGGGTTAGCGCGGTAATCAATGTATAGGTCCAGAATGCACTTAAAAGCATGGGGGTCACTTGTCATCTCCTCTGTTTTGGTAGACAGTACCCGAGTTAAAACATTTAAAAAAATGAATGTTTTTGCATTCTCAGTTCGATGATTTCGATGGGTTGGTGCGGATGGATTTACGTCGGTTTATTACGTTAAAAACGGTGGTGGAAGAGGGCTCGTTCCTGCGGGCGTCGCAAAAACTTTGCTGTACGCAATCGACCGTCACGTTTCATATTCAACAGCTTGAGCAAGAGCTATCGGTGCAGCTGTTCGAAAAAATTGGCCGCAGAATGTGTCTCACCAGTGAGGGTAAACGGTTGATGCCGCATATACACGACCTGACCCGCGTGATGGCATCGATTCGCCAGTCAGCGCAGCAGGATGCGCAGCCGAGCGGCGAGCTACGCGTTGCGACCGGCGAAACACTGCTGGCGTATAAAATGCCGCAGGTATTACAGCGTTTTAAACAACGCGCGCCTCATGTGCGGTTGTCCTTACAGTCGCTCAACTGCTATGTCATTCGCGATGCGTTGCTTAGTGATGAGGTTGATCTGGGCGTGTTTTATCGTGTTGGTAATGACGATGCACTTGAGATGGTAGCGCTGGGCGATCAGTCGCTGGCGCTGGTTGCGTCGCCTCTGCTTCAGCATGTTGATTTCACCCGGCATAACCAGCACATTCCCTGCAGCTTTATCATTAATGAGCCGCAATGTATTTTCAGACAACGCTTCGAGGGCTTACTGCGTAAACGTCAGATTACGCTGGAAAATACGATTGAGTTATGGAGTATTGAGAGCATCAAGCACTGCGTATCGGCAAATCTTGGCGTCAGTTTTTTGCCGCGTTTTACCATTGAGAAGGAGCTCCGTTCAGGGGAATTGGTTGAGTTACCGTTCAGCGAACAGCCGGAGTTAATTACGGCATTGTGCGGTTACCATGCTGGAAAAGTCGTTAGCCCGGCGATGCGGGTGTTTATTGAGTGTATTGAAGAGAGCTTTGCGATGCATGAAAAAATGCCGGGCTAAACGGCCCGGCATACGGTTTTACTCTTTGTCGGATTGCTGGGGAGCAGTTCCGCTCGGCTTACGACGTTTGCCGATATTTTTGGCGTCGCGGTGACGTTTCTTCACGCGCGGTTTCTCTTTTTCTTTGGCTTTTTGCTCGGCGCGCTTCGCCAGTACTTTCTTGGACGGCTTGCCGTTAGATTTCTCACTTGGTGCGCGAGTCGTCGGACGCAGTTCGTCAATAACGCGTGCCTTCAAAGGTTCGTCGATATAGCGGCTCGCTTTACCAAGCAGCAGGTGGTCGTGCGCTTCAACCAGAGAAATCGCGGTACCTTTACGACCAGCGCGGCCAGTACGGCCAATGCGGTGCAGATAGGCATCACCACTGCGCGGCATGTCGTAGTTAAACACGTGGCTAACGTCAGGAATATCGATCCCGCGAGCGGCAACATCGGTCGCAACCAGCACGTTCACACGACCATCGGTCAGGCGTTTGATCGCTTCGTTACGCTTAATCTGTACCATCTCGCCTTCGAGATAGCAGTTATTAATGCCCGCCTGGCGCAGCCAGCCTGCCAGCTCGTGTACACGCTCACGCTTACGTACAAAAACAATCGAACGGGTTGCTTCCGGCTGTTTTAACAGATGGATCAGCAAAGCCGTTTTGTGCTCGATGTCATCAGCACGGTAGTAAAATTGGTGGATCTTCTTGCGTTCGCGGGTCGATGGATCCGCCGAAACCTCAACCGGATCTTCCAGCAGGCGCTCGGCAAAATCTTTAATCGCGTCGCCTTCCAGCGTGGCAGAGAACAACATCGTCTGCTTACGCCAGCGGGTTTCACCGGCGATATGCTCGATGTCCTGGGCAAAGCCCATGTCCAGCATGCGGTCTGCTTCATCGAGGATCAGCGTTTCAACCGCGTGGCAGTCGAAGTTCTCTTCTTTGATGTATTGCAGCAGACGACCGGTGGTAGCGACCACGATGTCCTGGTTTTCGCTAAAGACTTCCATGTGGTTCATGTAAGCCACGCCGCCGGTAATCGTGGCGACATCCAGATGCGTATTCTTCGCCAGTTCGCGGGCGTGTTCGGCAACCTGTATCGCCAGTTCGCGCGTCGGCGTCAAAATTAAAATGCGTGGCGGGCCAGATTTTTTACGCGGGAAGTCGAGCAGGTGCTGCAACGCTGGCAGCAAATATGCCGCCGTTTTACCGGTGCCTGTCGGCGCAGAACCGAGTACATCACGGCCATCGAGCGCAGGCGGAATGGCGGCAGCCTGAATGGCGGTCGGGCGAGTGAAACCTTTTTCCTGGAGGGCATCCAGAAGGCTTTCATCGAGTTCAAGTTCGGAAAAAGTCGTTACAGTCATGTTCTACCTCTGTGTGGGGCGCTGATTATAGACGTTACGGCTGCAATCTTCATCTGTTTGTATGGATATAGCTTCTCAGGTATTGTTTTTATCCTATGCTATCGTTTTTTTTCCCAGGAAGGTTGTTCTTCATGCCCCAGTCTACATCCGTACTTAGACGTAATGGATTTACATTTAAGCAGTTTTTTGTGGCACATGATCGTTGTGCAATGAAAGTCGGAACGGACGGTATTTTATTAGGGGCCTGGGCCCCCGTTGCGGGCGTAAAACGGATTCTGGATATTGGTACCGGAAGCGGCCTGTTGGCGCTGATGCTGGCCCAGCGCACTGATGAAAATGTCACCATTGACGCCGTGGAGCTTGATGTTGACGCCGCGCAGCAGGCGCAGGAGAACATCGCGCAATCTCCGTGGATGCATCGCGTCAGCGTTCATACAGCAGATGCGCAGCAATGGATACCGCGCCAGACCGTGCGTTTTGATTTGATTATCAGCAATCCACCCTATTATGAACAGGGAGTGGAATGCGCCACGCCGCAGCGCGAGCAGGCACGTTATACGACCGCACTTGATCATGAAGCATTGCTGGCACTGGCGGCGGGGAGTATTACAGAAGATGGTTTTTTTTGTGTCGTGCTGCCGGAACAAATTGGTAATGCCTTTACCCAGCGGGCATTAAGCATGGGCTGGCATTTGCGTTTACGTACGGATGTGGCAGAAACTGAGGCCCGGCTACCGCATCGTGTATTGTTGGCATTCTCCCCGCAGGCCGGGGAGTGCTTTAGCGACAGGTTGGTTATCCGTGGGCCAGACCAACGTTACTCTGAAGGTTACACGGCGCTGACCCAGGCGTTTTATCTGTTTATGTGATGACTTAGCGGTGAGAGGATGGACGGGCCTGACTCGGGAAGTTGTTCAGGATAATCCAGCGTGTAGTGCAGGCCCCGACTCTCTTTGCGCATCATGGCGCAGCGTACAATCAGCTCGGCAACCTGCACCAGGTTGCGCAGTTCCAGCAAATTGTTCGACACGCGGAAATGAGCGTAATACTCGTCGATTTCCTGTTGCAGCATGGTGATACGGCGCAGAGCGCGTTCCAGGCGCTTGGTTGTACGCACAATTCCGACGTAGTCCCACATAAATAAGCGCAGCTCATGCCAGTTATGTTGAATCACCACCAACTCATCCGGATTTTCCACACGACTTTCATCCCAGGCGGGAAGTGTATTGACACCGCGTGCGTAAGGCATTCTCCTGTCGATATCTTCAGCAGCTGACCAGCCGTAAACCAGGCACTCAAGCAATGAGTTCGACGCCATACGGTTGGCGCCATGCAGGCCGGTGTAACTCACTTCGCCGATGGCATACAGACCGTCGACGTCCGTGCGGCCAAAGTCATCAACCATCACGCCGCCGCAGGTATAGTGCGCGGCAGGAACGATAGGGACCGGCTCTTTGGTCAAATCGATGCCCAGTCCCAGCAGTTTTTCATAAATCATCGGGAAATGCTGACGAACAAATGCTTCCGGTTTATGGCTGATGTCGAGGAACATGCAGTCAGCGCCCAGGCGTTTCATCTCGTGGTCAATGGCACGGGCGACAATATCGCGGGGAGCCAGTTCGCCACGCTCGTCAAAATCGGGCATAAAGCGCGAGCCGTCCGGGCGCTTCAGGTGCGCGCCTTCGCCACGCAGCGCCTCGGTCAGCAGGAAATTGCGCGCCTGCGGATGATACAGCGCCGTTGGATGAAACTGGTTAAATTCAAGATTGGCAACACGACATCCCGCTCGCCAGGCCATCGCAATCCCGTCCCCCGAGGAGATATCCGGATTGGTTGTGTACTGATACACTTTTGACGCGCCGCCAGTAGCTAACACCACTGACTTCGCATGGCAGGTTTCGACAGCTTCTTTATTACGGTTCCAGATCCAGGCGCCGACCACCCGACGCGTTCCCGGCAGACCGATCTTATCGGAGACAATCAGGTCTACGGCATTGCTACGTTCAAGAACCCGAATGTTGGGATGATTTTGCGCCCGGCTGACAAGGGTGGTTTCGACTTCTTTACCGGTAGCATCCGCAGCATGCAGGATGCGTCGATGGCTATGACCACCTTCACGGGTCAGGTGATAACTCTCCTCACCGTTGGGCTGAACCTGTGTATCAAACAACACGCCCTGATCGATAAGCCACTGCACACAGGTGCGGGCATTGCTGGCGACAAATTCAACCGCATGACGATCGCAAAGTCCGGCCCCGGCAATCAGTGTATCTTCAACGTGGGAGTCGATACTGTCGGTTTCATCGAAAACCGCGGCAATACCGCCCTGAGCATAAAACGTCGAGCCTTCGCTAACAGGACCTTTGCTCAGTACAATAACCTGATGTTTCTCAGCCAGCCGCAGCGCCAGTGAGAGTCCGGCAGCTCCGCTGCCAATGATCAGCACGTCACAGGATAATTCAGGAGTTGTATTCATGATTTTTGTTTAATTTACTAAACATTGTTTGCTCACAATAGCACCACGACGCGCGTTACTGCACGTTTTATTTTTAGATGTGTTGCAATGGCTAAACATGAAAGAAAAGTAAGACGAGGATGAAATGAGCAAAATTATTTTGTGAAGCAGGCCGTTAGCATCAGATTATGTGATGAAATAAAGTGGCCGTTGGGTTACTCTGCAAGCGGTGAAATGGGCATTTCTTACAGATAGTGCGTTGATCGGGTTATGTAGACTTATAATGAGAGATAAGACCTGTCTACAACATGACAAACAAAAAACAAATGCGTAACGGAACTTTACGAAACTTGAGCACTCTAAGCATTTGCTTGCTCATAGTGAAGCTTATGGAGTGGCGTTTCGACAGCGCGTGGAAATTTGGTTTGGGGAGACTTTACCTCGGATGAGCGAGCAGTTAACGGACCAGGTCCTGGTAGAACGGGTCCAAAAGGGAGATCAGAAAGCCTTTAACCTACTGGTAGTCCGCTATCAGCATAAGGTGGCGAGTCTGGTTTCTCGCTATGTACCGTCGGGCGATGTACCCGATGTAGTACAAGAAGCATTTATCAAGGCCTATCGTGCGCTGGACTCGTTCCGGGGGGATAGTGCTTTTTATACCTGGCTGTATCGTATCGCAGTCAATACAGCGAAGAATTACCTGGTCGCTCAGGGGCGTCGTCCACCTTCCAGTGATATAGATGCGATTGAAGCAGAAAACTACGAAAGTGGCGGTGCCCTGAAAGAAATTTCGAACCCTGAGAACTTAATGTTGTCAGAAGAACTGAGACAGATAGTTTTCCGAACTATTGAGTCCCTCCCGGAAGATTTACGCATGGCAATAACCTTGCGGGAGCTGGATGGCCTGAGCTATGAAGAGATAGCCGCTATCATGGATTGTCCGGTAGGTACGGTGCGTTCACGTATCTTCCGAGCGAGGGAAGCTATTGATAATAAAGTTCAACCGCTTATCAGGCGTTGACGATAGCGGGATACTGGAAAAGGTATTAGGCATGCAGAAAGAAAAACTTTCCGCTTTAATGGATGGCGAAACGCTGGATACTGAGTTGCTTAAAGAGCTAACTCACGACCCGGAAATGCAAAAAACCTGGGAGAGTTATCACCTGATTCGCGATTCTATGCGAGGTGATACCGCCGACGTTCTCCATTTCGATATTTCCGCCCGCGTAATGGCTGCCATCCAGGATGAGCCAGTACGTCAGACGGCGCCATTGATTCCTGAGGCCCAGCCAGCACCGCACCAGTGGCAGAAAATGCCATTCTGGAAGAAAATGCGTCCGTGGGCCGCGCAGCTTACCCAAATGGGCGTGGCTGCGTGTGTATCACTTGCAGTTATTGTTGGCGTCCAGCACTATAATGGTCAATCTGAAACGTCCCAGCAGCCCGAAACGCCGGTATTCAATACATTACCGATGATGGGTAAAGCCAGTCCGGTAAGCCTGGGTGTACCTTCTGACGCGACAGCCAGCGGCGGTCAGCAACAGCAGGTACAGGAGCAGCGTCGTCGTATTAATGCCATGTTGCAGGATTACGAACTGCAACGCCGACTGCACTCTGAACAGCTTCAGTTTGAGCAGGCGCAAACACAGCAAGCCGCTGTGCAGGTGCCAGGAATTCAAACTTTAGGAACGCAATCGCAGTAATGAAGCAACTTTGGTTTGCCATGTCACTTGTGGCTGGTAGCCTGTTCTTCTCTGTAAACGCCTCGGCCAATCCTGCGTCCGGGGCGTTGTTGCAGCAGATGAATCTGGCCAGCCAGTCGCTAACCTATGAGCTGTCATTTGTCAGCATCAATAAACAGGGTGTTGAATCCCTACGTTATCGCCATGCCCGCCAGGATAACCGTCCGTTAGCACAGCTGCTGCAATTGGATGGACCGCGCCGGGAAGTGGTGCAACGTGGCAATGAAATTAGCTATTTCGAGCCTGGGCTCGAACCGTTCACGCTGAACGGCGACTATATCGTTGACTCTCTGCCATCCCTGATTTATACCGACTTCAAACGCCTTGCACCCTACTATGATTTTATCTCAGTAGGCCGCACCCGCATTGCTGATCGGCTCTGTGAAGTGATCCGCGTTGTCGCTCGTGACGGCACCCGTTACAGCTATATCGTCTGGATGGACACGGAGACCAAACTACCGATGCGTGTCGATCTCCTCGATCGTGATGGTGAAACGCTGGAACAGTTCCGCGTCATCGCCTTTACCGTAAACAACGGCGTTAGCGATAGCATGCAGACGCTGGCGAAAGCCAATCTACCGCCGTTGCTGTCGGTTCCTGCGGGTGAAAAAACCAACTTCAACTGGAGCCCGTCATGGTTGCCGCAAGGCTTTAGTGAGGTCTCCAGCAGTCGACGCCCGCTGCCGACCATGGATAACATGCCGATTGAATCACGCCTTTATTCGGATGGCCTGTTCAGTTTCTCCGTGAACGTAAACCGCGCGACGCAAAACAGCACCGATCAACTGCTGCGAACCGGGCGTAGAACGGTCAGCACCAGCGTGCGTGATAACGCGGAAATTACGATAGTGGGCGAGCTTCCACCACAAACGGCGAAGCGTATCGCAGACAATATCAAGTTCAGGGCCGCACAATGATCAAAGAGTGGGCAACAGTCGTTTCCTGGCAAAATGGTCTGGCGACGGTCAGCTGTGATGTGAAAGCGTCATGTAGCAGCTGTGCTTCCCGGGCCGGGTGTGGGAGCCGCGTGCTGAATAAACTTGGACCGCAGACCACACATACTATTGTGGTACCCAGCGATGAGCCATTGGCCCCTGGTCAAAAAGTTGAGCTGGGCATTGCCGAGAGGAGCTTGTTGGGATCGGCGATGCTGGTTTATATGTCTCCACTGGCGGGTCTCTTTCTTTTCGCGGCACTGTTCCAGGTGCTATTTGGCTCCGATCTGGCGGCATTAAGCGGGGCTGTACTGGGTGGCGTGGGCGGATTCCTGATCGCCCGCGGATATTCCCGTAAGCTTGCTGAACGTGAAGCCTGGCAGCCGGTCATTCTGAACGTTGCCCTCCCGCCCGATCTTATTCGCGTCGAAACCCAGCAGTGATATTTTTGTCTGATGGCGCTGCGCTTATCAGGCCTACCGCGTTTTCAGATGCAGGCGTAGGCCGGATAAGGCGTTTATGCTGCCATCCGGCAAAAGTTTCACCGACTTTGTAAGGTTGTTTCCAGTTCCCGCTATCCTTGCTCTATGAACATTTCCTCGCCTCAGCGTTGTAGTGTAGAATGCGGCGTTTCACTTAAACAGACGTTAAGCTCAGATCAGCGACTTCTCAGAGCCTGCTCAGGCGGGCGTAAGGCACAATAATTACTCTATATGAAGAACATACGTAACTTTTCAATCATAGCTCACATCGACCACGGTAAATCGACGCTGTCTGACCGTATTATCCAGATCTGCGGTGGCCTGTCTGACCGTGAAATGGAAGCGCAGGTTCTCGACTCGATGGATCTTGAGCGTGAGCGCGGTATTACTATCAAAGCGCAGAGCGTGACGCTCGATTTCAAAGCATCTGATGGTGAAACCTATCAGCTTAACTTTATCGACACCCCGGGCCACGTCGACTTCTCATATGAAGTTTCCCGCTCGCTTGCCGCCTGTGAAGGCGCACTGCTGGTGGTTGACGCCGGGCAGGGTGTAGAAGCGCAAACGCTGGCCAACTGCTACACCGCCATGGAAATGGATCTGGAAGTGGTGCCGGTACTGAACAAAATTGACCTGCCGGCCGCTGACCCTGAGCGCGTAGCGGAAGAAATTGAAGATATCGTCGGTATCGACGCCACCGACGCAGTACGCTGCTCGGCGAAAACTGGCGTAGGTGTGACCGACGTTCTTGAACGTCTGGTGCGCGACATTCCGCCGCCGGAAGGTGATCCGGAAGGCCCGTTGCAGGCGCTGATTATCGACTCCTGGTTCGATAATTACCTGGGCGTGGTTTCGCTGGTGCGTATTAAAAACGGCACCATGCGTAAAGGTGACAAAATTAAAGTGATGAGCACTGGTCAGGTTTACAACGCCGACCGTCTGGGCATCTTCACGCCAAAACAGGTTGATCGTACCGAGCTGAAATGCGGCGAAGTAGGTTGGTTGGTTTGTGCGATTAAAGACATCCTTGGCGCCCCGGTTGGTGATACCTTAACTTCCGCGCGTAACCCGGCAGACAAACCGCTGCCAGGCTTCAAAAAAGTGAAGCCTCAGGTTTACGCCGGTCTGTTCCCGGTGAGCTCTGACGACTATGAAAACTTCCGCGATGCGCTCGGCAAGCTGAGCCTGAACGACGCCTCCCTGTTCTACGAACCGGAAAGCTCCAGCGCACTGGGCTTCGGCTTCCGCTGTGGCTTCCTCGGCCTGTTGCATATGGAGATCATTCAGGAACGTCTGGAACGTGAATACGATCTGGATCTGATCACCACCGCGCCGACCGTAGTGTATGAAGTGGAAACCACGGCGAAAGAGACTATCTACGTCGATAGCCCATCTAAGCTGCCGCCGCTGAACAACATCTACGAACTGCGCGAGCCGATCGCCGAATGTCACATGCTGCTGCCGCAGGCGTACCTTGGTAACGTCATCACGCTGTGTATCGAGAAACGTGGCGTACAGACCAACATGGTTTATCACGGTAACCAGGTCGCGCTGACCTATGAAATTCCGATGGCGGAAGTGGTACTCGACTTCTTTGACCGCCTGAAGTCGACCTCCCGCGGCTATGCGTCGCTGGACTATAACTTCAAGCGCTTCCAGGCGTCTGACATGGTGCGCGTTGATGTCCTCATCAACAACGAACGTGTCGATGCGCTGGCGCTGATCACTCACCGCGACAACTCCCAGAGCCGTGGCCGTGAGTTGGTCGAGAAGATGAAAGATCTGATCCCGCGCCAGCAGTTTGATATCGCGATTCAGGCGGCCATCGGCACGCACATCATCGCGCGTTCAACGGTGAAGCAGCTGCGTAAAAACGTTCTGGCGAAATGCTACGGTGGCGATATCAGCCGTAAGAAAAAGCTGCTGCAAAAACAGAAAGAGGGTAAAAAGCGCATGAAGCAGATCGGTAACGTCGAACTGCCGCAGGAAGCCTTCCTCGCCATTCTGCATGTCGGTAAAGACAGCAAATAATCTTAAGGAGTTGGCATGGCGAACATGTTTGCCCTGATTCTGGTGATTGCCACACTGGTGACGGGCATTTTATGGTGCGTAGATAAATTCATTTTCGCGCCAAAACGCCGGGAGCGTCAGGCAGCAGCGCAAGCTGCTGCAGGTGATTCACTGGATAAAGCAACGCTGAAAAAAGTGGCCCCTAAGCCGGGCTGGCTGGAAACGGGCGCATCCGTTTTCCCGGTATTAGCTATCGTGCTGGTGGTGCGTTCGTTTATTTATGAACCGTTCCAGATCCCGTCAGGTTCGATGATGCCGACGCTGTTGATTGGTGATTTTATTCTGGTGGAGAAATTCGCCTACGGGATTAAAGATCCGATTTACCAGAAAACGTTGATCGAAACCGGCCATCCGAAACGCGGTGATATCGTGGTGTTTAAATACCCGGAAGATCCGCGTCTGGATTACATCAAACGCGCTGTCGGTTTACCGGGAGACAAAGTGACGTACGATCCGGTGGCGAAAGAGGTGACTATTCAGCCTGGTTGCAGCTCCGGTCAGGCGTGTGAAAATGCGCTGCCGGTAACCTACTCTGATGTTCAGCCAAGTGATTTTGTGCAGACCTTTGCTCGTCGTAATGGCGGGGAAGCGACCAGCGGCTTCTTTGAAGTTCCGCTGAATGAAACGAAAGAAAACGGTATTCGCCTCTCCGAGCGTAAAGAAACGCTGGGTGAGGTAACGCACCGCATTCTGACTGTGCCAATCGCGCAGGATCAGGTGGGGATGTATTACCGCCAGCCAGGTCAGCAACTGGCAACCTGGATCGTCCCACCGGGACACTACTTCATGATGGGTGATAACCGTGACAACAGCGCGGACAGCCGTTACTGGGGATTTGTGCCGGAAGCGAATCTGGTGGGTAAAGCGACTGCAATCTGGATGAGCTTCGACAAGCAAGAGGGTGAATGGCCGACCGGCGTGCGTTTAAGCCGTATTGGCGGTATTCATTAATTGCTAATAATCGTTCACGTTGTCGTCATTATGGCGACAGCGTGAATTATTTCTCGGATAAATTCCCGCAGACTAACGACATCCCTTGTCGTTGTGTATAGAATATTCCCCCGAAGTTTTAGGTTGGCACCGACAGGTTGCCACGGCACACGAAACAGCGTTGGTTTGTATACAAAAGCATTCAGACGATGCCAGATGGCTAAATGAATGGCGTATATCAGGTCTGTTTCGTGTGCTGAATTGTTGACGCATTCATTTATTGGTATCGCATGAACCCCATCGTAATTAATCGGCTTCAACGGAAGCTGGGCTACACTTTTAATCATCAGGAGCTGTTGCAGCAGGCATTAACTCACCGTAGCGCCAGCAGCAAACATAACGAGCGTTTAGAATTTTTAGGCGACTCTATTTTGAGCTTTGTCATCGCTAATGCGTTATATCACCGTTTCCCGCGTGTGGATGAAGGTGATATGAGCCGCATGCGCGCGACGCTGGTTCGCGGTAATACGCTGGCAGAATTAGCCCGTGAGTTTGACCTCGGTGAATGTTTACGTTTGGGACCAGGCGAGCTGAAAAGCGGCGGTTTCCGTCGTGAGTCGATCCTGGCGGACACCGTTGAAGCTTTGATCGGCGGCGTCTTCCTCGACAGCGATATTCAAACCGTTGAGCAACTGATCCTGAATTGGTATCAAACCCGCCTGGATGAAATTAGCCCAGGCGACAAACAAAAAGATCCGAAAACGCGCCTGCAGGAATATTTGCAGGGTCGCCACCTGCCGCTGCCGTCCTATCTGGTGGTGCAGGTCCGTGGTGAAGCTCACGATCAAGAATTTACTATCCACTGCCAGGTCAGCGGCCTGAGTGAACCGGTGGTTGGCACAGGTTCGAGCCGTCGTAAGGCTGAGCAGGCTGCCGCCGAACAGGCGTTGAAAAAACTGGAGCTGGAATGAGCATCGATAAAACTTACTGCGGATTTATTGCCATCGTCGGTCGCCCGAACGTTGGTAAATCCACCTTGTTGAATAATCTGCTTGGGCAGAAGATTTCTATTACCTCTCGTAAGGCTCAGACAACTCGTCACCGTATTGTTGGCATCCATACCGAAGGCGCGTATCAGGCGATTTATGTTGATACCCCGGGCCTCCATATGGAAGAAAAACGTGCCATTAACCGCTTGATGAACAAGGCGGCGAGCAGCTCGATTGGTGATGTTGAACTGGTGATTTTCGTTGTGGAAGGCACTCGCTGGACGCCGGACGACGAAATGGTGCTCAACAAGCTGCGTGATGGTAAAGCCCCGGTAATTCTGGCGGTGAACAAAGTCGATAACGTTCAGGAAAAAGCCGATCTGCTGCCGCACCTGCAGTTCCTGGCCAGCCAGATGAACTTTCTCGACATCGTGCCGATCTCTGCCGAGACCGGTCTGAATGTTGATACCATTGCGGGTATCGTACGTAAGCATCTGCCGGAAGCAATTCATCACTTCCCGGAAGATTACATCACCGATCGTTCACAGCGCTTTATGGCCTCTGAAATTATCCGTGAGAAGCTGATGCGTTTTCTGGGCGCTGAACTGCCGTATTCCGTCACCGTTGAGATTGAGCGTTTTATTTCTAACGAGCGCGGCGGCTACGATATCAACGGTCTGATCCTTGTCGAACGTGAAGGGCAGAAGAAGATGGTGATTGGCAACAAAGGGGCCAAAATTAAAACCATCGGTATTGAAGCGCGTAAAGACATGCAGGAAATGTTCGAAGCGCCTGTTCACCTCGAACTGTGGGTGAAAGTGAAATCCGGCTGGGCCGATGACGAACGCGCGCTGCGCAGCCTCGGTTACGGCGACGATCTCTGAGAATAACCCCGATGGAGGGCTGGCAACGCGCTTTTGTCCTGCACAGCCGCCCGTGGAGCGAAACCAGCCTCGTGCTGGACGTCTTCACGGAAGAATCGGGCCGCGTGCGCCTTGTTGCCAAAGGCGCGCGTTCCAAACGTTCTAATCTCAAAGGCGCACTCCAGCCTTTTACTCCGTTACTGCTTCGCTTTGGTGGGCGTGGTGAGGTCAAAACCTTGCGTAGCGCCGAAGCCGTCTCTCTGGCACTCCCTCTAAGCGGTATTACGTTATACAGCGGCCTGTATATCAACGAGCTTATCTCGCGCGTGCTTGAATACGAGACTCGCTTTTCTGAACTCTTTTTCGACTACCTGAACTGTATTCAGGCGCTGGCAGGCGCGACGGGGTCGCCCGAACCCGCCCTACGCCGCTTTGAACTGGCTTTACTCGGTCATCTGGGTTACGGCGTGGATTTTACCCACTGCGCGGGCAGCGGCGAGCCGGTAGATGACACCATGACCTATCGTTATCGGGAAGAGAAAGGATTTATCGCAAGTGTCGTGATTGATAACGCCACCTTTACCGGACGCCATCTGAAAGCGCTTGAGTCGCGTGAATTTCCGGATGTTGATACGCTTCGCGCTGCGAAACGCTTTACCCGCATGGCGTTAAAGCCGTATCTTGGTGGTAAGCCGTTAAAAAGCCGGGAACTGTTCCGGCAATTTATGCCAAAACGCGCAGTAAAAATTAAAAATGATTAACGAGGATTGTCATGGCTGAATTACTGTTAGGCGTCAACATTGACCACATTGCCACTTTACGTAATGCTCGCGGCACCGCATACCCGGACCCGGTTCAGGCGGCGTTTATCGTTGAACAGGCGGGCGCAGACGGCATTACTGTGCATCTGCGTGAAGACCGTCGCCATATCACCGACAGAGACGTGCGTATTCTGCGTCAGACGCTGGATACGCGTATGAATCTGGAAATGGCGGTAACCGAAGAGATGCTGGCGATTGCCGTTGAGACTAAGCCGCATTTTTGCTGCCTGGTGCCGGAAAAGCGCCAGGAAGTTACCACTGAAGGTGGTCTGGATGTCGCCGGTCAACGCGACAAGATGCGTGACGCCTGTAAACGCCTGGCGGATGCCGGCATCCTGGTTTCACTGTTTATCGATGCCGATGAAGAACAGATCAAAGCCGCTGCTGAAGTTGGCGCGCCGTTTATTGAAATTCACACCGGCTGTTACGCTGATGCGAAAACTGACGCGGAACAGGCCAGCGAACTGGCGCGTATTGCGAAAGCGGCAACTTTTGCCGCAAGCCTTGGCCTGAAGGTGAATGCGGGTCACGGTCTGACGTATCACAACGTTAAGGCCATCGCGCGGATCCCGGAAATGCACGAACTGAACATCGGTCATGCCATTATCGGACGCGCAGTGATGAGCGGTCTGAAAGACGCGGTAGTAGAAATGAAACGCCTGATGCTGGAAGCGCGTGGTTAATGGCGATTTTGGGATTAGGTACGGATATCGTGGAGATTGCCCGCATTGAAGCGGTGATCTCCCGCTCCGGTGACCGTCTGGCAAGACGCGTGCTCAGCGACAACGAATGGGCAATCTGGGAAACGCATCAGCAGCCGGTGCGTTTTCTGGCGAAGCGTTTTGCGGTTAAAGAGGCAGCAGCAAAAGCCTTTGGTACGGGTATTCGCAACGGCCTGGCGTTTAACCAGTTCGAGGTCTTTAACGATGAACTCGGTAAGCCGCGTCTGCGGTTATGGGGGGAGGCGTTAAACCTGGCGGAAAAACTCGGCGTCGCACATATGCATGTGACGCTGGCCGATGAGCGTCACTACGCCTGCGCCACGGTGATTATTGAAAGTTAGATTTTGTCCGCGTGATGCATCTGGACGAATTTATCCCACAACTGCTCTTCACTCTCTAAATGTGCCGGATCTTTCAAAATAGTATTGGGGATCGGGCACACCTTCTGGCAGGTTGGCGTGTCATAATGGCCTACGCATTCCGTACATTTGTCACTGTTAATCTCGTAAATGCTGTCACCCATCGAAATCGCCTCATTCGGGCATTCAGGTTCGCACATATCGCAATTGATACATTTTTTAGTGATTAACAGGGCCATCAGGAAACTCTCAAAACATCACAAATCGGGCGGGCATTATACGCGCATTCTTTGCTCAGACCAGTTTTTTTACCAGCGCTTCGCTGTGACGAATGCGTTCCGGAGCATGCTCCAGATCCTGCTGCACCAGTGCCATAAACAGTAAATCGGTGAGCATCATTTGCGCATGGGTGGAGGAGATCGCGGCGCTGCGCGTGGCCTGCTCCTCGGCAATCGTATACAGACAATGACTTGCGCGTTGCTGCAGGGCATTGGGCGTAAATCCGGTGATGGCGAGAATTTTGGCCCCGGTACGCAGCGTTTCATCTGCCGCCAGATTAAGCTCGCGGCGTTCACCGGTGTACGAAATAGCCAGCAGTAGATCGCCTGGCGAAAGCGCCTGCACCGTCGCCAGCAGCGCGTGCATATCGCGTTCAACCACCGCGTTAAAACCAATCTTCAACAGCTTCCAGGCAAAATTCTGCGCTACCAGACCCGATGCGCCAATACCGGTCAGAATAATACGTCGGGCAGAGCGCAGCATCGTGACGCTCTCCAACAGTTTTTCTTCGCTGTTAATATCCAGCGTCGCATGCATCGCCGCCACGTTCTCCTTAATCAGCTTTTCACCCACCAGACGCATAGGGTCATCGCCTCGGATCTGATTATGCACCGGAACAGAATGGGGGTTGGGATTGCTGGCCAGCGCTTCGCTAATCGCCAGTTTGAGTGCCGGAAATCCTTTAAAGCCTAATTTTTGCGCGAACTTCACCACGCTGGACTGGCTGACGCCCGCTTCAAAAGCCAACTGCTGTGAGCTGAGATGACGCGCGGTATCCGGCTGAGCGAGGAGATAATCCGCAAGTTTTTTATCGCTTTGCGCGAGATCCGGGTAACGCTGACGAATGCGAATTAAACAGTTCATGCTGTCTCCTGGCGAAAACGTGATGGCGATTACAAAACAAAATTTCACTCGCCTGGATGAATATAATATTCCATTATGACAGATTATTATGAATTAAAAATTCCTAAGGACCAAAAAATGAATCTCGGTGCATTAGTTTCAGAAACCCGTAATCCTCAGACCATGGATCTTGATGCGCTCTCCACGCTGGAGTTGGTTCATCGTTTTAATCAACAGGATACGCTGGTAGCAGAAGCAGTAAAAGCCACTCTTCCTGAAGTTGCGCTAGCGGTCGATGCGGCGGCTGATGCGCTTAAAGCGGGCGGACGCATTATATACATGGGCGCGGGTACCAGCGGGCGTCTTGGGGTTCTGGATGCGTCTGAATGCCCACCGACTTTCGGCGTACCGCACGGTCTGGTGGTTGGCCTGATAGCCGGAGGACCGGGCGCGTTACTGAAGGCGGTTGAAGGCGCGGAAGATAACCCGCAGTTAGGTGAAGACGATCTGCGTACGATCAACCTTACCACAGAGGATCTGGTGGTTGGTCTGGCGGCTTCAGGTCGTACGCCGTATGTGATTGGCGGGCTGAAATATGCCCGGACGGTGGGCTGTACGACGGTGGCGATTTCCTGCAATCCGGACTCTCCTATCGCTCATGAAGCGGATATTGCCATCTCCCCCGTGGTGGGGCCGGAGGCCCTGACGGGGTCTACTCGACTGAAATCCGGCACCGCGCAAAAACTGGTGCTCAATATGATCTCCACCGGTGCGATGGTGAAGTTTGGCAAGGTGTATCAGAACCTGATGGTGGATATGCAGGCCACCAACGTCAAACTGGTCGATCGGGCGTGTCGCATGGTGGTTGAAGCCACTGGTATTGCGCGTGAGCAGGCGCAAGCGCTGTTAAAGCAGACTGACTTTGAGGTTAAACCCGCCATTTTAATGGCGCTCACCGGCCTGGACGCCGCTGCCGCCCGCGAAAAGCTTGCCGCTCACCAGGGTTTTTTACGCGCGGCGTTAGAACACTAAGAGGTGTATATGGATAAGACGGCGGTGCTGGCCAGCGACATTCTGCTGGGCGTTGGCGGAGAGAAAAATATTCTGCGCCTGGAAAACTGTATGACCCGTGTCAGGGTGGAAGTCCGGGATGAGGGTCAGCTCGATGTATCGCGGCTCAAGCAACTGTCCGGCGTCAGCGGCTACGTGAAGCAGGGCGCGCAGCACCAGATCATCGTCGGCCCCGGTAAAGCCGCCAGGGTGGTGGATGCTATGCGCTCCCTGATTGCCGATGACGGCGAGCGCACCGATGTACATGATATCGAGCGCACGAAGTCAGCGGCTAAAGCGAAATACAAAGCGCCGATGAGCGATGCGTTGCGTAAGCTGGCGAACGTCTTTATCCCTCTTATTCCGGCGTTTATCGCCTCCGGTTTAATTACCGGCATTATTAACATCCTTAAGCGGCCGGATATCGTCGGGGATTTTGCGACCCACTATCCGAATTTACTTGGACTGATGGGAATATTTGGCAGCGCCGTGTTTGCCATTATGAATATTCTGGTCGGGGTCAATACCGCTAAAGTCTTCGGCGGTTCTCTGGCGATGGGCGGAGTGATGGCGGGGATCCTCTCCAGCCCGCAACTGGCGCAAATTACCCTGTTTGGCGAAACGTTGCAGCCGGGGCGCGGCGGGGTAATCGCCGTGCTGTTGGTGGTAGCGTTGATGTGCTGGATCGAACGCAAATTCCGTGAACTGCTGCCGGAATCACTGGAACTGATCCTTAACCCACTGCTGACCACCATTATTACCGGGGCTATTGCGATAGTGGCGCTGCAACCGTTGGGTGGTTGGATTTCCGAATCTATCGCTCACGGCGCATCCTGGGCTATCGATCGCGGCGGTTTTCTGGTCGGCGCTATACTGGCGGGAACCTTCCTGCCGCTGGTGCTCACCGGGCTTCATCAGGGGTTAGTGCCTATCCACGTCGAACTGGTGCAGGCGCACGGTTATAACGCGCTCTTCCCAATCCTTGCAATGGCGGGTGTTGGGCAAATCGGTGCTGCGATTGCGGTGCTGATGAAAACCCGCAACGCACGACTAAAAAAGGTGATCAAAGGGGCGTTGCCGGTTGGATTATTGGGGATTGGCGAACCGCTGATTTTTGGCGTTACGCTACCGTTGGGTAAGCCGTTTATTGGTGCCTGTCTTGGCGGAGCGGTAGGCGGGGCGCTGATAAGCTACTGGAAAGTGGCGACGGTTATCACCTTTGGTATCTCAGGATTACCGCTGGCATTAACGATTGTTACCGGAAAAGTGATGCTCTATCTGTTAGGCTATCTGGTAGCAGTTATTGCCGGGTTTCTGTTTACCTGGCTATTGGGGTTCAACGATCCAGAGGAATAAAGCTTGACCAATCACCAGCGCCGCGTTGTCTTTTTTGATTTGGATGGCACGTTACATCAGCAGGATATGTTCGGGAGTTTTATTCGTTATCTGCTGCGCCGCCAGCCGCTGAACGTGCTGCTTGTGCTGCCTCTGTTACCGGTGATTGCGCTGGCGTTGTTGATAAAAGGACGCGCGGCCCGCTGGCCAATGAGTCTGCTGTTGTGGGGATGTACTTTTGGTCGTAGCGAGGCGCGTCTGAAAGCGCACCAGGCCGATTTTGTACGTTGGTTTCGCGATAACGTGACGGCGTTTCCGCTCGTACAGCAGCGGCTGACCACTTATCTGTTGAGTTCTGACGCCGACATCTGGCTTATCACCGGTTCCCCACAGTCGCTGGTGGAGCAGGTTTACTTTGATACTCCGTGGCTACCGCGCGTCAATCTGATCGCCAGTAAAATGGCGCGGGGATACGGTGGCTGGGTGCTGCCTCTGCGCTGTCTGGGGCATGAGAAAGTGACACAGCTGGAACGCCAGATTGGCGCGCCGCTGCAACTTTATAGTGGTTATAGCGACAGTAAGCAGGACAACCCGCTGCTCTCTTTTTGTCAGCATCGCTGGCGCGTCACGCCGCGTGGGGAACTGCAACAACTCGAATAGAGTAAACGATAGCGTCTGTGTATAATGCGCCCGCTTTGATTACTGGAGTTACCCCCTTTGTCTGAAGTTGAATTTAGCCACGAATACTGGATGCGTCATGCTTTAACGCTGGCTAAGCGCGCCTGGGATGAGCGTGAAGTCCCGGTGGGCGCGGTATTAGTGCATAATAACCGCGTCATTGGCGAAGGCTGGAACCGACCGATTGGTCACCATGATCCCACGGCCCATGCTGAAATTATGGCGCTGCGTCAGGGCGGCCTGGTGCTGCAAAATTACCGTCTGTTGGATGCCACGTTGTACGTCACTCTGGAGCCGTGCGTGATGTGCGCCGGCGCGATGGTGCACAGTCGTATCGGCCGGGTGGTGTTTGGCGCGCGCGATGCGAAAACGGGGGCGGCGGGTTCATTAATTGACGTGCTACATCACCCTGGAATGAATCATCGGGTTGAAGTGACAGAGGGAGTCCTGCGGGATGAATGCGCCACCCTGCTCAGCGATTTCTTTCGTATGCGTCGTCAGGAAATTAAAGCCCTGAAAAAATCCCCCAATGCGTAAATGCCGGTCTGATTGCCTGATGTTTATCAGGCCGATAAGACTACTTTTCCTCTTTCTTTTGCGCTGAAAACAGCAGAGAAGGGGAGTGCGTCAGGTAGTTTGACGACGTCTGAGACAGAAACGCGGAAAGCGGGAATTTCTCTTTACCTAATAACTCCGCGGGCGACACCGCCGGGTAATCCTGCGCCAGCTGCTGCGTTTCCTGCGCCTGCTTTTCTTTTTCTTGCAGATATCCCACCAGGCTTATCTGGTACTTACGGATATTTTCCACATAGGCGTAGGCTTCATGACCACGCGCATAGCCATAGGTCAGCTTGTTGTAATACGGCTTTTGACTGAGCAGCGGTAGCCGCTGTTTTACATCGGACCAGCTATTCGGATTGCCTTTGGTTTTGACCGTCAGCGCCCGTGCGTCCAGCATATGCGCATAACCCATATTGTAGGCGGCAAGCGCAAACCAGATCCGTTCTCCTTCCGGGACAGTATCTGGCACTTTACTCATCATATCCTGCAAATAACGCGCGCCGCCGCTGATGCTCTGTTCTGCATCGGTACGGTCAGTCAGCCCGAGGCTCTGGGCGGTATTTTTGGTCAACATCATCAGCCCGCGTACGCCGGTCGGGGAGGTGGCCTGCGCGTCCCAGTGCGACTCCTGATACGAGATTGCGGCAAGCAGCCGCCAGTCTATTTCTTGCGCATATTTTTCAAATAGCGGCTTAAGGTCTGGCAACACGCTATCGACGGCGCGCAAAAAGGTGCGGGTGTCGACATAGTCAAAATCATCGCCATGCCCGAGGTATTTCTCTTCCAGACGCGCCAGAGAGCCATCTTCATTCATGGAATTAAAGAAATCCAACAGGGCGGCGGACAGAGTGTTGTCATCGTCCAGTCGACTAAACCAGGTCACCGGTTGTTCGTCGGAGACGTCCAGCGCGACGGCCAGCTCAGGGTGTACGCGTTGGTACAGGCTGATGGCGACGGAATCGGCAATGGTGTAATCCAGCTTACCGGCGATAACATCATCCAGCAGTTCAGTGGTGCCCTTTTTGTCATCCACTTTCCAGCTCAGATCGGGAAATTTTTTCTCTTTTAGCTGCTGGAGGTCGTTAACCACCACGTGCCCCGGGGCTATGGTCAGTTGGTTATCGTTCACGGTGGCCAGGGTTCGGGGGCGATATTGACCGACCCGATACACTAACTGTTGTGAAACCGAATAATAGGTCGGGCCGGGCTGGTAATTTTTCACCCGCTCGCTGTTATACACCAGACCTGCGGCTAACAGATCGGCATCCCCGTTATCCAGGTCGTCAAACAGCTGGCTGATGTTCTGGCGCACAGTGATTTTTACCTTCACGCCTAAGTAGTTGGCGAACGCCTGGGCCAGTTCATAATCCAGACCGAATTTTTTCCCGTTGAGGGTTGCATAAGTTAATGGCGAGTCAATGGTACTGACGCGCAGTTCTCCCCGCGACTGAATGGCGGCGATACGATTTTCGGCTTTACCGAACCAGGGAATGGATGGCCAGAGGGCCGCTGCCAACAACAGCGTTAATATGCCGATGAACAGATAATTAATCTTTAATTTTCTCAATTAGTTAATTCTCTGAACCGTACGTTGTCTCTGCCTGCTGTGGTGTTGTTTAAGAAGTGAAATCGTCATTAATGAGCGGCATTTTGCTTAAACTTGCGTCAGTTGGCAACTTATTCAGAATACAGACCGCATTTGATGATAAGACGAGACCGCGATTTTATTTCGACGCAAACGGTTTCGTCGGCGCGGTAGATTCTTTATAATACCGCCCGTTTCCCCCACTTGGGCACACCGAAAGCTTAGAAGACGAGAGACTTATGATGGAAATTCTGCGTGGTTCACCTGCACTGTCTGCATTCCGTATTAACAAACTGCTGGCACGTTTTCAGGCTGCCAACCTCCAGGTCCACAATATTTACGCCGAGTACGTCCATTTTGCCGATCTGAACGCACCATTGAATGAGGATGAGCACGCACAGCTTGCACGCCTGCTGAAATATGGTCCAGCTCTTCACAGTCACGCTCCTGAGGGCAAACTGCTGCTGGTTACCCCTCGTCCGGGCACCATCTCCCCGTGGTCTTCTAAAGCGACTGATATTGCCCATAATTGCGGCCTACAACAGATTAGCCGCCTGGAACGTGGCGTTGCTTATTATGTCGAAGCTTCTACGCTGACTGCGGAGCAGTGGCAGGAGGTTGCCGACGTACTGCACGACCGCATGATGGAAACGGTTTTCTCTGCGCTAAACGATGCCGAAAAACTGTTTGCGCATCACCAGCCTGCGCCGGTCTCCAGCGTCGATCTGCTGGGTGAGGGACGCCAGGCGCTGATCGACGCTAACCTGCGTCTGGGTCTGGCGCTGGCGGAAGACGAAATCGACTATCTGCAGGATGCGTTCAGCAAACTGGGGCGCAACCCGAACGACATCGAATTGTATATGTTTGCGCAGGCTAACTCTGAGCACTGCCGCCACAAGATTTTTAACGCCGACTGGGTTATCGACGGTAAACAGCAGCCGAAGTCGCTGTTTAAGATGATCAAAAATACCTTTGAAACCACGCCGGACCACGTGCTGTCTGCCTATAAAGACAACGCCGCGGTGATGGAAGGTTCCGAAGTCGGACGTTACTTTGCCGACCACGAAACCGGTCGCTACGATTTCCATCAGGAGCCAGCCCATATCCTGATGAAGGTAGAAACCCATAACCACCCAACCGCCATCTCTCCATGGCCGGGCGCGGCAACCGGATCCGGCGGTGAAATTCGTGATGAAGGCGCTACCGGGCGCGGCGCGAAGCCGAAAGCCGGGCTGGTGGGCTTCTCTGTTTCCAACCTGCGTATTCCTGGCTTCGAACAGCCGTGGGAAGAAGATTTCGGCAAACCGGAACGTATCGTTACCGCGCTGGATATCATGACCGATGGCCCGCTGGGCGGTGCGGCGTTCAACAACGAATTTGGTCGCCCGGCGCTGACCGGCTACTTCCGTACCTACGAAGAGAAGGTTAACAGCCACAACGGTGAAGAGCTGCGCGGCTACCACAAACCGATTATGCTGGCGGGCGGGATCGGCAACATCCGTGCCGATCACGTGCAGAAAGGCGAGATCGTCGTCGGCGCGAAGCTGATCGTTCTCGGCGGCCCGGCGATGAACATCGGCCTCGGCGGCGGGGCAGCATCCTCTATGGCTTCCGGTCAGTCTGATGCCGACCTCGACTTCGCCTCCGTACAACGTGATAACCCGGAAATGGAGCGTCGTTGCCAGGAAGTTATCGACCGCTGCTGGCAGATGGGCGATGCCAACCCGATTCTGTTTATTCACGACGTCGGTGCGGGCGGTTTGTCTAACGCCATGCCGGAGCTGGTAAGCGATGGCGGTCGCGGCGGTAAATTCCAGTTGCGCGATATCCTCAGCGACGAGCCGGGTATGAGCCCGCTGGAAATCTGGTGTAACGAATCTCAGGAACGTTACGTGCTGGCGGTTGCTGCCGACCAGTTGCCGCTGTTTGACGAACTTTGTAAGCGCGAGCGCGCGCCGTATGCGGTGATCGGTGAAGCCACCGAAGAGCAGCATCTGACCCTGAGCGACAGCCACTTCGACAACCAGCCGATTGACATGCCGTTGGACGTGCTGCTGGGTAAAACGCCGAAGATGACCCGCGACGTGCAGACGCTGAAAGCTAAGGGCGATGCCCTGAATCGTGGCGAAATCTCGATTGCAGATGCGGTGAACCGCGTACTGCACCTGCCGACGGTCGCTGAGAAAACGTTCCTCGTAACCATCGGCGACCGTACCGTTACCGGTATGGTGGCGCGTGACCAGATGGTCGGGCCGTGGCAGATCCCCGTGGCTAACTGTGCGGTGACCACCGCCAGCCTTGATAGCTACTATGGTGAAGCGATGTCTATCGGCGAACGTGCGCCAGTCGCTCTGCTGGACTTCGCAGCTTCTGCCCGTCTGGCTGTAGGTGAAGCGCTGACTAACATCGCGGCAACACAGATTGGCGACATCAAACGCATTAAACTCTCCGCAAACTGGATGGCGGCTGCGGGTCACCCGGGTGAAGATGCCGGGCTATACGAAGCGGTAAAAGCCGTCGGGGAAGAATTGTGTCCGGCGCTTGGCCTGACTATTCCGGTAGGTAAAGACTCGATGTCGATGAAAACCCGCTGGCAGGAAGGCAACGAGCAGCGAGAAATGACCTCGCCGCTGTCGCTGGTGATCACCGCTTTTGCCTGCGTGGAAGATGTGCGTCACACTATTACTCCACAGCTCTCTACTGAAGATAATGCCCTGTTGTTAATTGACCTTGGTCTGGGCCACAACGCACTGGGTGCAACGGCGCTGGCGCAGGTTTACCGTCAACTGGGCGACAAACCGGCCGACGTACGTGACGTGGCGCAGTTGAAAGGCTTCTACGACGCCATTCAGGCGCTGGTCGCACAGCGCAAGCTGCTGGCCTACCACGACCGCTCCGACGGTGGCTTGCTGGTGACGCTGGCGGAAATGGCTTTCACCGGGCACTGTGGTATTGAGGCTGATATCAGCACCCTGGGCGACGATCGCCTGGCGGCGCTGTTTAACGAAGAGCTGGGCGCGGTGATCCAGGTTCGCGCCGCTGACCGTGATGCGGTGGAAGCCATTCTGGCGGCCAACGGCCTGGCAGACTGCGTACACTACCTCGGCAAAGCCGTCGAAGGCGACCGCTTCACTCTCTCCGCTAATGGACAGTCGGTGTTCAGCGAAAGCCGTACCACCCTGCGTATGTGGTGGGCAGAAACCACCTGGCAGATGCAGCGTCTGCGCGACAACCCGGAATGTGCCGATCAGGAACACGACGCTAAAACCAACGACGCCGATCCAGGCCTCAACGTTAAACTGACGTTTGATATCAACGACGATGTTGCCGCGCCGTATATCGCCACCGGCGCACGTCCAAAAGTCGCCGTACTGCGCGAGCAGGGGGTGAACTCCCACGTCGAGATGGCGGCAGCTTTCCACCGTGCGGGCTTCGATGCTATCGACGTACACATGAGCGATCTGCTGGGCGGGCGTATCGGTCTGGGGAATTTCCAGGCGTTGGTAGCCTGCGGCGGATTCTCTTACGGCGATGTGCTTGGTGCCGGGGAGGGCTGGGCGAAGTCGATTCTGTTCAACAACCGCGTGCGTGACGAGTTTGAAACCTTCTTCCATCGCCCGCAAACGCTGGCGCTTGGGGTGTGTAACGGTTGTCAGATGATGTCTAACCTGCGCGAGCTGATCCCGGGCAGCGACTTGTGGCCGCGCTTTGTGCGTAACCACTCCGATCGTTTTGAAGCCCGCTTCAGCCTGGTCGAAGTGACGCAAAGCCCATCTTTACTGCTCAGCGATATGGTTGGATCAATGATGCCGATTGCCGTTTCTCACGGTGAAGGCCGTGTGGAAGTGCGTGACGACGCGCATCTGGCTCAGCTTGAGAGCAAAGGCCTGGTGGCGCTGCGCTACGTTGATAACTTCGGTAAGGTGACCGAAACTTACCCGGCTAACCCGAATGGTTCACCGAACGGTATTACTGCCGTTACCACTGAAAACGGTCGCGTCACCATTATGATGCCGCACCCGGAACGTGTGTTCCGCACCGTGGCTAACTCCTGGCACCCGGAAAACTGGGGCGAAGACAGCCCGTGGATGCGTATTTTCCGCAACGCGCGTAAACAGCTCGGTTAATTAGCCCGATAGCCATTAAGCCCCTCCTGCGAGGGGCTTTTTTTGCCTGTCTCTCTGTACGCCGCCATCCGGCAATAAACTCAGCGCTTGCACCGCAAAATTAAAGTGTCGGGAAACCCCGACATAGGTGGGAGTAGGTTGTCGCCAAAAAGAGACATTTAACTATTTGATTTAAAATGGTTTTGTTTTTATGTGCTACAGGTGTTGCTGATTGGCGACAGGAAGTGCAAAAAAACGGCAGAACCATTTTTAACGTGAATAACGATATTTTTCATATCTATCATTGTGTTAACAAAGTGTTTTGAATATTGGCACAGATACTGCATAATATTAACCAGTGGCTCATTCACCTTCTTATGTCAGCCCCTTCGGGAAGCGCTACATAAACTTCGAATGACGCACAACAAGGTGCCTGCCGTCCAACATCTGATATTAGCATGGCTCATATCAACCTCCGGGCGAAACGTCGAGTTAGGCACCGCCTTATTCCACAACAAAGCCGGGTTAATCCCGGCTTTGTTGTATCTGGCGTTCCCCTCAGTTAGCATCAAGTTATTCCTGTCCAATGAGAGTAACGCCTTGAAGCGCTGGTCAGTTTTCCCCCGATCTTTACGTCAATTGGTTATGTTGGCATTCTTGCTGATTCTGCTGCCGTTGTTAGTTCTGGCCTGGCAGGCGTGGCAAAGCCTGAATGCTTTGAGCGCGCAGGCGGCGCTGACGAACCGCACCACGCTGATTGACGCCAGACGCAGTGAGGCGATGACCAACGCCGCGCTGGAGATGGAGCGTAGCTACCGGCAGTATTGTGTGCTTGATGATTCAACGTTGGCAAAGGTCTACCAGAGTCAGCGTAAACGCTATAGCGACATGCTGGATGCGCATGCGGGCGTGTTGCCGGATACCAAGCTTT
Source organism: Citrobacter sp. wls710 (assembly GCF_005281115.1). NCBI lineage: Bacteria > Pseudomonadati > Pseudomonadota > Gammaproteobacteria > Enterobacterales > Enterobacteriaceae > Citrobacter > Citrobacter sp. wls710. Next base: position 142,084 of record NZ_SZXD01000025.1, on the reverse strand, counting down.
ATCAGGCATTACGTCAGGATCTCAACGACCTCGCGCAATTACAGTGCAATAACAGCGGTCCAGATAGCGTAGCGGCAGCCCGGCTGGAAGCGTTCGCCAATGCCAATACCGAGATGGTACAAGCAACGCGCACCGTGGTCTTTTCTCGTGGTCAGCAGCTACAGCAGGAAATTGCCGAACGTGGGCAGTTCTTTGGCTGGCAGGCGCTGGTGCTGTTTCTCGTCAGTCTGGCGATGGTACTGCTGTTCACTCGCATGATTATCGGCCCGGTGAAAGGCATAGAACGGATGATCAATCGGCTGGGGGAAGGGCGTTCGCTGGGCGACAGCGTATTATTTACCGGGCCGCGTGAGCTGAGGTCTGTCGGTCAGCGCATTATCTGGTTGAGCGAACGTCTTTCCTGGCTTGAGTCGCAACGGCATCAGTTTTTACGTCATCTTTCCCATGAGCTGAAAACTCCGCTGGCGAGTATGCGCGAAGGGACGGAGTTGCTGGCCGATCAGGTTGTGGGACCGCTAACGCCGGAGCAAAAAGAGGTGGTCGGTATTCTGGATGACAGCAGCCGTAACCTGCAAAAGCTGATTGAGCAGCTTCTTGATTACAACCGTAAGCTGGCGGATGACGAGGTTGAGCTTGAGAGTGTGGAAATCGCGCCGCTGGTTGAAAGCGTTGTTTCTGCACATAGTCTGCCCGCTCGCGGCAAAATGATACATACTGAGGTAGCGCTTGAGGCGAACACCTGCCTGGCAGAACCGATGCTGTTGATGAGCGTGCTGGACAATCTTTATTCCAATGCGGTGCACTATGGCGCTGAATCCGGTAACATTTGGATCCGCAGCAGTTTGCATGGCTCAACGGTATACATCGATATAACGAATACCGGTACACCGATTCCAGAAGCAGAACAGACCATGATCTTCGAGCCTTTTTTCCAGGGTAGCCATCAGCGAAAAGGGGCGGTAAAAGGAAGCGGGTTGGGGCTGAGCATTGCCAGAGATTGCATCCGCCGTATGCGAGGCAAACTGTATCTGGTTGATGACTATGCGCAAAGCGTTTGCTTTCGCATAGAATTGCCGCTCTCTGCTGCAAAAAATCACTAAAATAAACCTAAGTCTGGTGAGTATGCCACACGTTGTTGTCCGAATGCTTAAACGACATTTTTTCCGCCGCATCATCCTCGCAAGCCTGCCGTGTCTGGCGCTGGCCGGGTGCGTGCCGAACGCGGTGAATCATATTATCGGCGACCCCTCGCAGGAGAAAATTCCGCCTTACCAACTGGCGGACTATCTTGCAACCGACTGTAGCGATATCTGGTCGCTGTCTGGTCAGCCCACAGACACCAATCCGCTATACTGGCTGCGGGCGATGGATTGCGCCAATCGCCTGATGCCGGTACAGGCGCGCAGTGAAGCCAGTATGATGGTGCCAGATACCTGGCAGGGGGCTTTCAGGCGCGGGATTCTGCTGGATAACGCTAACATTACGCCACCTGAAAGGCGGGAAGCTGTTTCGCGCCTCGAGGCATTAAGTCCACAAATTCCGCCGCAAGTAAGACCCCTGTATCAGGTCTGGCTCAGCAGCCAAACGCTACAACTGCAGCTTGCCGAAGAGCGTATGCGCTACAGCAAACTCCAGCAAACATCGGACAGTGATCTGGATACTCTGCGTCAACAGCAGCAGCATTTGCAGTCCCAGCTCGATCTCACAACCCGTAAGCTGGAAAATCTGACCGATATTGAACGTCAGCTTTCCACGCGCAAACCTGCCGGCAGCTACAATCCTGATGCGCCGCACGGAAATGATAAACTCACCACGCCTGATAACGAGGATGGCACTGCGCCATCTGCCGATGAGGTCACACCATGATAAGCCGTAAGCCCGCACATCTGCTGCTGGTGGATGACGATCCGGGCCTGTTGAAATTGCTCGGTATGCGACTGACCAGCGAAGGCTACAGCGTCGTAACCGCAGAAAGTGGGCAGGAAGGGTTACGGGTGCTGAACCGCGAAAAAGTGGATCTGGTTATCAGTGACCTGCGCATGGATGAAATGGACGGCATGCAGCTGTTTACTGAAATCCAGAAAGTGCAGCCTGGAATGCCGGTTATTATCCTCACTGCTCACGGTTCCATCCCTGACGCCGTTGCCGCGACGCAGCAAGGGGTGTTCAGTTTTCTCACCAAGCCGGTGGATAAAGACGCGTTATACCAGGCGATTGATGGCGCATTGGAACAGTCTGCGCCAGCCACTGATGACAGTTGGCGTGAGTCCATCGTCACCCGCAGTCCGCTGATGCTGCGTTTGTTAGAACAGGCGCGGATGGTCGCGCAATCAGATGTTAGCGTATTGATTAACGGTCAGAGCGGAACCGGGAAAGAGGTGTTTGCCCAGGCGATTCATAATGCCAGCCCGCGTAGTCACAAGCCTTTTATTGCCATTAACTGTGGCGCGTTACCGGAACAACTGCTGGAGTCCGAACTGTTTGGGCATGCGCGCGGTGCCTTTACCGGGGCGGTAAGCAATCGTGAGGGCCTGTTTCAGGCGGCGGAAGGCGGGACGCTGTTTCTTGATGAGATTGGCGATATGCCCGCGCCGTTACAGGTCAAATTGCTGCGCGTTTTACAGGAGCGCAAGGTCAGGCCGCTGGGCAGTAACCGCGATATCGACATTGATGTGCGCATCATATCCGCTACCCACCGCGACCTGCCGAAAGCGATGGCGCGGGGCGAGTTTCGCGAAGATTTGTATTATCGCCTCAACGTGGTAAGCCTGAAGATCCCGGCGCTGGCCGAGCGTACGGAAGATATTCCGTTGCTGGCAAACCATCTGCTGCGTCAGTCTGCAGAACGGCATAAGCCGTTTGTGCGCGCCTTTTCTACCGACGCCATGAAGCGCTTGATGACCGCCAGTTGGCCGGGCAACGTGCGTCAGTTGGTCAACGTGATCGAGCAGTGCGTGGCCTTGACCTCTTCGCCGGTGATCAGCGATGCGCTGGTGGAGCAGGCCCTGGAAGGGGAGAACACCGCGCTGCCGACGTTTGTTGAAGCGCGCAATCAGTTTGAACTCAACTACCTGCGCAAGCTGCTGCAAATCACAAAAGGCAATGTGACCCACGCGGCGCGAATGGCGGGGCGCAACCGCACCGAATTCTACAAGTTGCTCTCTCGCCATGAGCTGGATGCAAACGATTTCAAAGAATAAATCTGCGGATTATGTTAGTTTTATTCGATCAAAAGACAGGCGACCTTTTCAAGGAATAGCATGAAAAAGATTGATGCGATTATTAAACCTTTTAAGCTGGACGACGTCCGTGAAGCGCTGGCTGAAGTCGGCATTACCGGTATGACAGTGACAGAAGTGAAAGGGTTTGGCCGCCAGAAAGGCCATACCGAGTTGTACCGTGGTGCGGAATACATGGTGGATTTTCTGCCGAAGGTAAAAATTGAAATTGTGGTTACCGACGACATCGTCGATACCTGCGTTGACACCATTATCCGTACCGCGCAGACCGGTAAAATCGGTGACGGTAAGATTTTTGTTTTCGACGTGGCGCGCGTTATTCGTATTCGTACCGGTGAAGAAGACGATGCGGCAATCTAAGCCGCGCCATGCTTGCCGGATGGCGGTGTAAACACCTTATCCGGCCTACAACATCCCGTAGGCCGGATAAGCGCAGCGCCATCCGGCATGACGTAATTACAATACTTTATGCGGGCCAAAGCATTCGTAATGAATGTTCTCGTTTTTCACGCCCAGACCGACCAGTTGCTTCGCGGCGAACTGCATAAAGCCGACCGGGCCGCACAGATAAAACTGCATCGCCGGATCGCTGATTGCCCCTTCCAGTTTGTTCAGATCCATCAGACCAATGCTATCAAACACACCTTTCGCGCGATCGGCTTCGGTTGGCTCACGATACCAGGTATGCTGGCTAAAGCGTGGCAGCGTTTTGCCGAGTTCTTTTACTTCATCGGCGAAAGCATGTACATCGCCATTTTCCGCCGCGTGGAACCAGTTAACCTGCGCCGTATGATGAGCTTTCGCCAGCGTATCCAGCATTGCCAGCATTGGCGTTTGGCCCACGCCTGCGGAAATCAGCGACACCGGCGTATCGGTCGCAATGTCCATAAAGAAATCGCCTGCAGGCACGGCCAGGTGAACCACATCGCCGACATTGGCGTGGTTATGCAGCCAGGTTGAAACCTGACCACCATCCTCGCGCTTCACGGCAATACGGTAGCCTTTGCCATCTGGCTTACGGGTCAGTGAGTACTGACGAATTTCCTGATGCGGGAAACCTTCTGGTTTCAGCCAAACGCCCAGGTATTGACCCGGATGGTATTCAGCCACTGCGCCGCCGTCGACGGGTTCAAACTCAAAGCTGGTAATCGCGCGGCTTTGCGGCGTTTTCGCCACGATACGGAAAGGACGCGTACCTTCCCAACCGCCGGTTTTGCTGGCGTTTTCGCTGTAGATTTGTGCTTCACGGTTAATAAACACGCCCGCCAGCACGCCGTATGCTTTGCCCCACGCATCCAGCACTTCCTGGCCCGGGCTGAACATTTCGTCCAGCGTGGCCAGCAGGTGACTTCCTACGATGTTGTACTGCTCTGGTTTAATCTGGAAGCTGGTATGTTTCTGCGCGATTTTCTCAACGGCTGGCAACAGTGCTGCCAGGTTGTCGATGTTGCTGGCATACGCGGCAATGGCGTTAAACAGCGCTTCACGTTGGTCGCCATTGCGCTGGTTACTCATGTTGAAAATTTCTTTCAGCTCTGGGTTATGCGTAAACATGCGATCGTAGAAATGGGCGGTCAGCTTCGGACCAGTTTCAACCAGCAGGGGAATGGTGGCTTTCACTGTAGCGATGGTTTGTGCGTCAAGCATACGGTCTTCCTTTATCTGAAACTTTAATGATGTATGTCAAATGCATCTTATAAAAAATACCCCTGCATTGTAAATGGTTCTTTGTAACTTTGCGTTGTAAAGGTTACATCGTGAAAAATCTGCATCACAAACCTGAAAAGAAATCCGTTGAAATTCGGCAGACCTTTGTTCTCCAAAGCCTTGCGTACCGCGAAGGTAATCGTTTGCGTAAAATCCTTTGTCAAGACCTGTTATCGAAGAATGATTCGGTTATACTGTTGGCCGTCGTCCAACGGGACTGCCTTTTTAGGCCGAAATTCTATTGTTAGCTGAGTCAGGAGATGCGGATGTTAAAGCGTGAAATGAACATTGCCGATTATGATGCCGAACTGTGGCAGGCTATGGAGCAGGAAAAAGTACGTCAGGAAGAGCACATCGAACTGATCGCCTCCGAAAACTATACCAGCCCGCGTGTTATGCAGGCGCAGGGTTCTCAGCTGACCAACAAATACGCTGAAGGTTATCCGGGCAAGCGCTACTACGGCGGTTGCGAATACGTTGATATCGTTGAGCAACTGGCTATCGATCGCGCGAAAGAGCTGTTTGGCGCAGACTACGCTAACGTACAGCCGCACTCTGGCTCTCAGGCTAACTTCGCTGTCTACACCGCGCTGCTGCAGCCGGGCGATACCGTGCTGGGTATGAACCTGGCGCAGGGCGGCCACCTGACTCACGGCTCCCCGGTTAACTTTTCCGGCAAACTGTACAACATCATTCCTTACGGCATTGATGAGTCCGGTAAAATTGACTACGAAGACATGGCTAAGCAGGCCAAAGAGCACAAGCCGAAAATGATCATCGGTGGCTTCTCTGCCTACTCCGGCGTGGTTGACTGGGCAAAAATGCGTGAAATCGCTGACAGCATCGGCGCATACCTGTTCGTCGACATGGCGCACGTTGCCGGTCTGATTGCCGCTGGCGTTTACCCGAACCCGGTTCCGCACGCTCACGTTGTCACCACCACCACGCACAAAACCCTGGCGGGTCCGCGCGGTGGCCTGATCCTGGCGAAAGGCGGTGATGAAGAGCTGTACAAAAAACTGAACTCCGCCGTGTTCCCAAGCGCGCAGGGCGGCCCGCTGATGCACGTGATCGCGGCGAAAGCCGTGGCGCTGAAAGAAGCGATGGAGCCAGAGTTCAAAGTTTACCAGCAGCAGGTTGCGAAAAACGCCAAAGCGATGGTGGAAGTGTTCCTGAACCGCGGCTACAAAGTGGTTTCTGGTGGGACTGAAAACCACCTGTTCCTGCTGGATCTGGTTGATAAAAACCTGACCGGTAAAGAAGCTGACGCCGCACTGGGTCGTGCTAACATCACCGTCAACAAAAACAGCGTACCGAACGATCCGAAGAGCCCGTTTGTGACTTCCGGTATCCGTATCGGTTCCCCGGCTGTCACTCGTCGTGGTTTTAAAGAAGCGGAAGTGAAAGAGCTGGCTGGCTGGATGTGTGATGTTCTGGACAATATCAATGATGAAGCGGTAATTGAGCGCATCAAAGGTAAAGTGCTGGATATCTGCGCACGCTTCCCGGTTTACGCGTAAGTCATATTGATTGCTGGACCCTATCCGGCCTACAGGTAACTCACGTGTAGGCCGGATAAACGAAGAGACATCCGCCAGTTATAGTGACTTAAGCAAGATTGTTTCATCGACTAAAGCTGCCACTGGCGGCTTTTTCTTAGCCTGAATCCATTTCCGCAATAAGCGCATTTCCCGGCCCTGGTTCAACGTCACTGCGCCGACAATGACATCATTCTGCAGACTAAACCATATTGCTTTCTGCGCATCAGGATCGCCACGTACGAGCCAACTTTCTCCCTGCATTTCACCAACAAATTGCAGGTTATCACTGTATTGATCGGTCCAGAACCAGCCCGGCGTGGCTTCTGGCAGGGGTAAACCGAGCATAGCAGCAGCGGCAACCTGCGCCTGGAAGTTGGCATTTTCCCAGCTTTCGATGCGCCTTAACGAGCCGTCCGGCTGGCGAATGAGCGCCACATCACCGGCGGAGAAAATGGCCGGGTCGGCGGTGGCACAGGTGCTATCGACAATAATCCCGTTAGCGGTTTCCAGCCCCGCTTCGCGTGCCAGCGCATCGTTGGCCACGATCCCGATACCGTAAACCACGGCATCAGCCTGTAGCGTTTCGCCATTTTGCAGGGTAAGCGAGAGGAACTCGCCCGCTTCGGCGTGCTCAATGGCGCTGTTGAGCAGCACCCGCACGCCCGCTAACTGGTGGCGTGCCAGCAGATAATCGCGTACCGGAGTCGGGGCATTGCGGCCCATCACCGTATCCGCCAGTTCGACCACAGTCACCCGACAGCCACGCTGGGTGGCGCTGGCCGCCAGCTCCAGGCCGATGGTACCCGCGCCGACAATCACGATCGATTTTCCCGGCTCTAGCGCTGTCCGGAGACGCTCGGCATCTCCCGCATGACGTAGGGTAAAACAGCGCTCGCCCAGCGCATCCAGCAGCGGTAGCGGTCTGGCGGCGGCCCCGGTCGCCAGCAGCAGCTGCGTCCAGCGGTAGGTTTGCCCGTCGGCGAGCATTAACGTACGCGAGGCGCGATCAATCTCGCGTATCGTGACGCCCATATGCAACTGCACGTTGTGTTCCTGCCACCAGTTGGCGGGCAGAACTGGCTGAAGCTGTGGATTATCGTCCAGCAGCATGGCCTTCGAGAGCGGTGGGCGCTCGTAAGGCAAATGCATTTCGTTGGAGAAAAGATGCAGCGGCCCGCTAAACCCCTGCTGTCGCAGCGCGGCGGCGGCCATCGCCCCCGCCTGGCCGCCGCCGATAATGGCAATAATCTGTTCGCTCATGCTCGCTCCTTACAGATCCAGACCGGCGGCCACGTGGCGGATCCCACGGATCCCCAGCCCGGCATCGGCGTTGATCATCACGCCGCTTAGCGTACGGTTGTTGCGGCGTGAAGCCAGCATCACGTACGGGCCGGTGAAGTCAGCCGGTTCCGGGAAGAACTGCAGCGGCAGAATGGCGGCAATTTTCTCCGGCGTCAGCGACTGCATTATTGAGGTATCGTTCTGACCGAGCGCCTGCGGGCCACGCAGATCGGTGGCCATGCCGCATGGGCCGACACCGTTCACCCGCACCTTTGGCGCCAGCTCGTAGGCCAACTGGCGAATCAGCCCGGTGGCCGCGTGCTTGCTGGCGGTATACAGCGGCCCACCGCCGCCCGGATACCAGGCCGCGTTAGAGAGGGTAAAAATCATGCTGCCTTCGCTGGCGATAAGTGCGGGAGCGCAGGCTTTTGCGCCCAGCAGATAGCCCAGTACGTTAACGTTAAACAGCTCGTGGAAGCCGCTCTCCAGCGCATCCGCAGGCGTATTAACCAGGGAAGCGTTGTGATCCCAGATCCCGGCGTTGCCGATAAAGCAGTCCAGTTTGCCAAAATTGCTGAGGATCTGATCCACCGCGCGCTGGTAGTCTGCATAACAGGTGACATTACCTTCTATCGCCAGCACATGATCGCCAAAGCGCTGGCGCAGGCTGGCAATCTTCGCCGCGGACAGCTCGAGCGTGGCGACTTTCGCACCTTCTTCAATAAAGCGTTCGACCAGTGCCAACCCCAGCCCGGAGCCACCGCCAGTAATAAACACAACGTTATCGCGTAAATCGCTCATCTGGCCTCCTCGGGTAAATCAATAAACACCTCGCCGCCTTCCACATGCACCGCATAGGTGGTGAGCGGATCGGTGGCGGGCAGGCACAGCGCTTTGCCGGTTTTCAGGCAGAAGCTGGCGGCGTGCAGCGGGCACTCCACCGTGGCGTCGTCTTCCAGATAGCCCTCCGACATCGAGGCGTTGCCGTGGCTGCAGCGGTCGTTGATGGCATAAAACTCGCCGCCGATATGGAACAGGGCGATGACGGGCGAGGTCTCCAGGCGGAGGGCTTCCCCCTCCGGTAGCTCCGTGGCGGAGCAGGCCAAAATACGATTCATCAGAAAAGGATGCTCAGGTTGTGGGAGTTGATCACCGCCTGATCGAGCACGATCTCTCGTGCCAGCAGACGCCACGTGTCGTCAGGCAGACGACGGACTTTATCCATGCGCGTGCCGACGTAGAACGTTTCATCACGCTCTTTTTGTGCGCGGTACAGCAGATAGTTCAGGCGCACGGCGAACACGTCCGGCTGGTCGGTTTCGCTCACCTGCAGATTGCTGATCATGTGGCGGGTGCGGGAAGGCGGCTCTTCGGCCCACGCCATGCCGGTTTCCAGCCGCGCGATGCGGCGCTCAAGCTGGTCTTTGTTGTCGTTGAAAATCCAGGTGGTCGGCGGCTGTACGCCTTTACGGCGGTCGCGCGTCTGGGCATTCACCGTGGTCCGCATGGTGTAGCGAATGCCTTCATCCAGTTGCGCCAGCCAGTCGCGAAACTGCCAGTCATCCAGCAGACGCGCTTCTTCATACAGGAACTGGCTGATGCGGTGATGCAGCTCAGGGGAGACTAACGCGCTCATTTGATCACCTCCTGCTGGTATGCGGCGGTTTTTTCCTGCACTTCCTGCCAGCTTTCGCTGCTTAATAAATCGGCCCAGCGCTGATACATGCCGCGGGCGGCGGTTTCCGAGAAGATGTAGTTGGTGATCCCTGGAATGCCGTCTTCACGGCGTTTTTCCTGGCCGAGACCCATCTCCAGGCACAGGTTGGTGTTGCGTGCCCGGTGGCCTTTGAGCAGTTTTTGAATTTCACACCAGTTTTCCGAGTCGTCCTGCTCCAGGAACCCCGCCGGTCCGAAGGCGCGGGTGGCGCTGTTTTCAAAAGCGGCTTTGACTTCATCAGAGGCGGCTTTATCAGCGATGCAGAACGCCCATACTTCGACTTTGTCCGGTCCGCGCGGATGCCAGACGCGCAGCGTGGCGGTGCCGTTCAGCCAGGAGAGCGTGGGGAAAATGTTGTTGTGACCGGCGAGACGCAGTGCGCGTACCTTGCCCAGACGCTGCTCGGCCTCTTCATAGGTATCGCGATAGTAGCTGGAGACTTCGCCATCGACCCAGACGTTGGCGTCCGGTTTCTCGGTAAAGAAGAAGCCGCTGCCGTGCCCGTCCTGGCCGAACTGCAGCGCGTCTTTGGCGGTTTCCCACACCGGGCGAGCGGTTTGACCGTCTCCGAGGCGTTTGTCGCTGCCGTCATCCTTCGCGCCCAGTACCTGCACGGCGGAAGCGTGGCTGAACAGCGCGTGATACTGGTCGCTGGCGAACTGTTCAGCGGGGAATTTCCAGTTACAGTCGATGGTCCATTTCTGCACGCCGCCGACAATTTCAGTGCCGCCTTCACGGCGATCCAGCACGCCGTCGAGATACCAGGCGATGTCGCCGAGATAATCGCGCAGATTCGGCGCGGTGGTATCCCAGTTACCGAAAATCAGCCCTTTGTAGCTCTCGACGCACGGTACTTCGTTCAGGCCCCAGTGGGATTTGCACAGCCCTTGCGGGTAGGCGCGCGGCTCCAGCGGCACGTCGATTAGCTCGCCGTTAATGCCGTACGACCAGCCATGATACGGGCAGGTGAAGGCGCGGGTGTTACCGCAGTCGGCGTAACTCACGCGCATCGCGCGGTGGCGACACTGGTTGAGAAACGCTTTGATGCTGCCGTCCTTCTGGCGCACCACCACCACGGCGTCTTCGCCCATCCAGGTGTTAAAGAAATCGCCCGGTTTGGGGATTTGGCTTTCGTGGGCAAGAAACAGCCAGCAGCGTCCAAAGATGCGTTCCAGCTCCAGTTGGTAAATGTCAGGGTCGGTATAAATTCGTGGGGTTACGCGACCGTGTTGGGTATCAATCAGTTGGTAGATGTCTAAATTTGAGGGTGTGGTCATATTTTTTAATCCTGAAAGCTAAGATGTATTGACCTTCTTTTTTTGTGCCCTAAGGATGTTGCTGGTTAGTTATCAATCTGTGAAATAGTAAATTTCTACCAGTTGAGACATTTTTTCGATAACAAGGAGAAGGGCATGGAACTGAGGCACTTACGCTATTTTGTAGCGGTGGCGCAGGCGCTGAATTTCACCCGGGCGGCAGAAAAACTGCATACCTCTCAGCCCTCGTTAAGCAGTCAGATCCGCGATCTGGAGGCCTGCGTGGGGGTTCCCTTGCTGGTGCGGGACAAGCGCAAAGTTGCGTTAACGGCAGCAGGTGAATGTTTTTTACAGGATGCGTTGGTGATCCTCGAACAGGCGGAAAATGCCAAAGTTCGCGCCCGTAAAACGGGGCAGGAAGATAACCATTTCGCTATCGGCTTTGTCCCTTCCGCAGAGGTAAATCTGTTGCCCAAGGTGCTGCCTTTGTTTCGTTTAAAACAACCGGATACGCATATTGAACTGGTCAGTTTGATCACCACCGAGCAGGAGGAGAAGATCCTGCGCGGAGAGCTGGACGTTGGCTTAATGCGTCATCCGGTTTACAGCCCAGAGCTGGATTATCTGGAGCTGATTCATGAGCCGCTGGTGGTAGTGTTACCGGTGAATCATCCGCTGGCTAATGAGAAAGCGATATCGGCACAGCAACTGCACGGCGTCAATTTTGTCGGCACCGATCCCGCTTATTCCGGCGCGTTAGCAATGATTGTAAAAAACTGGTTTCAGCAGCAAAAAAGCCAGCCCAATATCGTGCAGGTGGCGACCAATATTCTGGTGACCATGAACCTGGTTGGCATGGGGTTGGGGGTGACTTTGATACCCGGTTATATGAATAATTTTAATACCGGACAGGTGGTTTTTCGCCCCATTATTGGTGATGTTCCAACCATCGCGTTGCTGATGGCGTGGAAAAAGGGGGCACTGAAACCGGCACTGACCGACTTTATCGCCACGGTGCATGAACGTTTAGTCGTGAGCGTTGTGGATTAACGACTACAGCTCGCTAAGTTGTGATTCTACATACAGATAGCCAATTCCCATGAGTTGCTGAGCGCGAGTCAGTTTACCGAAACCGATCTGCGTTGCCCTGGCTCGCGGGTTATCGCCGTGATCGAACGGATTGAATCCGGTTTGTTGTACCAGCGTATTGAGCCAGCTCTCGCCAAATGCGCAGCTCCGCCCATATAACCATATTTGGTTAATATTCAGTATATTCAAAAAGTTATAAAGACTCAGGCCAATAGCGCTGGCGGCATGTTCAGCCCACGCCTGAATGCGGACGTCTCCGTGCCTCCAGGCATCAATAAGCTGGTCGGTGGTCAACGTTTCCGGATCATACAGGGAAGCCGGTTGCGATTTCATCCACACGCGAGCCTGCTTTTTCAGTGCGCTTAATGACGCTACCGTTTCCAGACACCCATAACGACCGCAGTCGCAGGCAACCCCGTCCGGATGAATTATTGTATGGCCAATCTGACCGCTGCCATACAAACTGCCCCGCCAGATGTTATCGTTAATGACAAACGATGAGCCAATGCCGTAATCAACGTTAATCACACAAAAATCACCTTTAGCCGCCGGATTTTGCCACTTTTCCGCCAGCGCCAGCATCACGCAGTCATTGTCCAGCCGGACCTGCACACCAAGCATCTCCTCAAGCAGGTATTTTATTTCCACCGGTGTTTTCCACGGAGCCTGAGGCATGGTTTTTGATGCGCCGGTAATCGGATCAACCTGGCCGTGCACGCCTAGCGCCAGATTAATCGTAACCTCTGGAAATTGCCGATGGTATTCCCGCCAGTGTGTCGCCAATGCCGCCAGTAGCGCTTTTGGCGTATCAGGTTTAATGACCTCATGGCGCCAGTCGCCGACGGCCACCAGACGCGCGTCCGCCAGTTGGCTGGTGATGCTGGTCGGGGTGACGTTGATGCAGAGCGTCCAGGCGCCTGTTTCTGGCAAATGATAGCTGCCGCTACTCAAACCGCGCTGGCTTAAGGTTTCTCGCGAATGGCTGATTCTCCCTTCATCCATCAGCTCTTCAAGAATATTGCTGACCGCCGGGATTGACAGGCTGGTGAGCTGCGCCAACTGCGACTTGCTAAGCTGTTTTTCCCGCCATAGATGCGACAAAAAGATCTGTTTATTTGCCTGACGCACCCTGGCGTTATTGAATCCCAAACGCTGCATACACTTAACTCCCTTTACTATATTGCGTGAGCATTGTGCATTTTAACGCCACTTAACTGCTGCAGAATAGCCTCAGGTTAAATTTTTACTTTTGTTTATTGAGTGGAGAGCGGCATGTACGGTTCAGTTAAAGTCTGGCAGGAAACGATCACCCTCCCAACGTGGACGGTGGGTGAAGAAGACGCTAACCCGATGTTTCTGGAGAAAAGGGTGTATCAGGGATCCTCTGGTGCGGTTTATCCCTACGGCGTGATTGATACCCTGACTGGCAAGCGTGAAATGCGCGACTATCAGGCGGTGTGGATGGAGAATGACTTCATTCGCATCATGCTGCTGCCGGAATTAGGCGGACGCATCCATCGTGCGTATGACAAAGTGCAGCAGCGTGATTTCGTCTACTACAACGAAGTAGTGAAACCTGCGTTGGTTGGCCTGCTTGGGCCATGGATCTCTGGCGGCATTGAGTTCAACTGGCCGCAGCATCATCGTCCAACCACCTTTATGCCGGTTGATTTTACGCAGCAGCAGGGCGAGCAGGGCGAATATACCGTGTGGATGGGGGAGGTTGAACCCATGCGTGGTTTACAGGTGATGACCGGGTTTACACTGTACCCAGATCGCGCGCTGATCGAAATAACCGGGAAGGTGTTTAACGGTAACGCTACCCCGCGCCACTTCCTGTGGTGGGCGAATCCGGCGGTGAAAGGCGGCGACGATCATCAGAGCGTGTTTCCGCCGGATGTAACCGCGGTATTCGACCACGGCAAGCGCGATGTTTCAGCGTTTCCTATCGCTACTGGCACCTACTACAAAGTGGATTACTCGGCGGGTGTGGATATCTCTCGCTACAAAAACGTACCCGTTCCGACCTCTTATATGGCGGAAAAATCGGATTATGACTTTGTCGGTGCCTGGCACCACGGCGAACGCGGTGGATTACTGCACGTCGCGGACCACCATGTTTCGCCGGGGAAAAAACAGTGGACCTGGGGATACGGCGACTTTGGCGTTGCCTGGGATCGTAATCTCACCGATGACAACGGTCCGTATATCGAACTGATGACCGGGGTCTTTACCGATAACCAACCGGATTTTACCTGGCTTGCGCCGTACGAAGAGAAAGTTTTCGTGCAAAACTTCCTGCCCTACAGCGAACTTGGCATGGTGCAAAACGCCAGCACGCAACTGGCGCTTCGGCTGGTGCGTGAGGGAAGCCAACTTTCAGTGGGCGTTTATGCGATAGCGCCGCTACGCGATGTTCAGGTTACGCTTGCGGCACACGGGCAGCCGTTCTTTGAGAATACACTCTCCCTTGAGCCGGGGCAGAGCTGGTTAGCCGATGTGTCTGACAATGGCCATGCCCGGGTAACGATGACCGTCACTCGCGCCGATGGCTCCACGCTTTTGCAGTACGAAGAGCACCTGGCGCAAGAGTTACCACTACCCTCGGCGGCCAGCGCGCCAGCTCAGCCAGAAGCGCTTGCTAATACCGATGAACTCTATTTTATTGGTCAGCATCTGGAGCAGTACAACCACGCCAGCCGCTATGCCGAAGACTATTACCGCCGCGCGCTGGAGGTCGACCCGCTGGATTATCGCAATAATGTGGCGCTGGGGACGCTGGCGCTAAACCGCGCGGACTGGGCATTAGCAGCCCATTGTGCGGGCAAGGCGCTGGAACGGGCGCACAAGCTCAATAAGAATCCACGTGATGGCGAGGCGAGTATGCTGCTGGCTGCCGCGCAGGAACGCCAGGGCGACGATGACAGCGCCTGGGATAATTATTATAAGGCGAGCTGGAGCGGCAACTGCCGGGACGCGGCTTTCTGGTCGTTAGCGCGCCTGGCGATGAAACGTCAGGACTATGCCGGCGCGTTGGAAAAGGTCGAGCAGAGCCTGCGCTTTAACGGCAGTAATAACCTGGCGATGGGACTGAAAGCGCTGGCGCTGGCTAAGCTTGATCGCAATGCGCAAGCGCTGGAATACATTTGCCAACAGCTGGTTGATTATCCGCTGAGTTACACCCTGCACTATGCGCGCTGGGCTATTTGCCAGGATGAAGCGACTGCACAGGCGCTAATCTCGATTACCGGGCGGCGCGGTACCAACGCGTGTGAACTGGCTGGCTGGTTGATCGCATTGGGGCAAAAAGATGCTGCCCGTGGCGTGCTGGAACTGCTCGACAGCCAGGAAACGCTACCGATGCTGTGGCGCGCTTCGTTGAGCGATAATCCGCAACCTTTCATCGAACTAGCGCGTAAGTGTCTGCAAAATCGCGTCCGTTTTCCCAATACGCTGGATGAAGTACAGATGCTGCAAACCCTCGAGCAGAGCGCTTTTGCCCGCTATTTGCTCGGCTGTTTCTGGTACAGCAAACGCTGCTATGACGAGGCGGTCTCCTGCTGGCAATTTACCCTTGCGCAGGAGCCGGATTTTGCCCCAGTGCATCGCTTATTGGGTATCTATGCCTGGAACAAACAGCACGATGCACAGCAGGCGATGCAGTATCTGTCGCAGGCCGTCGCACTGGAGCCGCAAAATGCCCGTTTCCTGTTCGAACTCGACTATCTCAAAAAGCTGATGGCGCAACCGGCTGAACAGCGTTTGCAGCGACTGGAAGCCAGCAAAGATATTGTCTTCCATCGCGACGATCTGACGGTGGAACTGCTTAGTCTGTGGAATGGATTGGGGCGCTACGACGAGGCCGCGGCAATCTTACGTGAGCGTGTATTTCATCCGTGGGAGGGGGGAGAAGGCAAAGCCACCGGGCAATATCTGCTGAATCAGATGCATCGCGCACTGGAGGCTGTTCAGGCGGGCGACCCGCAAACCGCCATCACGCAACTGCAACAGGCGCTGCACTACCCGCAAAACCTTGGGGAGGGGCGTCTGCCTGGGCAAACGGATAATGACATCTGGTATTTGCTGGGTTATTGCGCCCAGCAGCAGGGGCATTTCGAGGAATCCCAGCGTTACTTCTCCCGTGCCACGCGTGGCGGTAGCTCACTGGATGCCGGACGTTACTACAACGACCAGCCGGTGGACTATCTCTTTTGGCAGGGGATGGCGCAGAGAAAACTTGGCGATGATGCACAGGCGGACGCTCTGTTCAACAGCTTCCTGCAATGGGTTGAGTCGCATCGCGACAACATCCCGGATGTCGATTTCTTTGCCGTATCGCTGCCCGATCTGGTGGTACTGGATACCTCAGCACAAGCAAAACACCAGCAACACTGCCTGTTTATCAATGCGCTTGGGCATCTGGGGCTGGGAAATAGTTCTGCTTGCCAGCGCGATCTTGATGAGCTTCTGCAACTCAATCCGGCGCATGACAAGGCGTTACTGCTGCGTCACGCCATAAACGTAAGGCTGTTCCAGTAATACCCGAAACGGGTGGGGGCAACCTCACCCGAAACCTTCTGTCCCCTGCGTTTCCCTGAAAGAGGAATCATAATGAATAACGCGCAGACACATTTAAAGATTGGTTACGTCTGGACTATCTGCCTGGTTGCCGCCTGCGGTGGTTTACTGTTTGGCTATGACTGGGTGGTAATCGGCGGGGCAAAGCCCTTCTATGAAGCTTATTTCTCGATTACCGATCCGGCGCAATCTGGCTGGGCGATGAGCTCGGCGCTGGTTGGTTGTATCTTTGGTGCGCTGATTTCCGGCTGGTGCGCCGATAAATTTGGCCGAAAGATGCCGCTGATTCTCTCGGCGATCCTCTTTAGCGCTTCAGCCTGGGGGACCGCAGTTGCCAGCAATTTTGACATGTTTGTTGTCTATCGCATCGTTGGCGGCGTGGGGATTGGTCTGGCATCCGCGCTAAGCCCGCTGTATATCGCTGAGGTCAGCCCAGCGGAAAAGCGTGGTCGCTTTGTTGCCGTTAACCAGCTCACCATCGTGATTGGCGTCCTGGCGGCGCAGCTTATCAACCTGATGATTGCCGAACCTGTCGCCACAGGCGCTACGCAGCAGGCGATTGTGGAAAGCTGGAACGGTCAGACGGGCTGGCGCTGGATGTTTGGCGCTGAATTAGTGCCTGCGGTAATATTCCTGGTGCTGATGTTCTTTGTCCCTGAATCGCCGCGCTGGTTGGTGAA
The DNA here is from genome assembly GCF_005281115.1 of Citrobacter sp. wls710. Taxonomy (NCBI): domain Bacteria; kingdom Pseudomonadati; phylum Pseudomonadota; class Gammaproteobacteria; order Enterobacterales; family Enterobacteriaceae; genus Citrobacter; species Citrobacter sp. wls710. The sequence continues at coordinate 124,996 of NZ_SZXD01000025.1, read as the reverse complement.
GGCAGGAAAAGCCGAACGTGCGCGCACCATGCTGCAGCGCATTGGTTCGGCGGAATATGCCGGACAAACGCTGAAAGAAATTGAACATACGCTACAAAAAGATAACCACAAGGTCGCGTGGTCATCACTGTTACAACCGCAGATCAAACCGATAGTGATTATTGGCATGGTGCTGGCAGTGTTCCAGCAGTGGTGTGGGATCAACGTTATTTTCAACTATGCGCAGGAGATATTTGCTTCCGCCGGATTCGACATCAACGGCACGTTAAAATCGATCGTAGCGACCGGGATCATCAATCTGGTCTTTACCCTTGCCGCTCTGCCGCTGGTGGACAAAATTGGGCGTCGTAAACTGATGCTGTTTGGTGCATCAGGGCTGACGGTTATCTACGTACTCATTGCCGGGGCATACGGGTTGGGCATTCTGGGCTGGCCGGTTTTGGTTCTGGTGCTGGCGGCGATTGCCATTTACGCCCTGACGCTGGCCCCGGTAACCTGGGTGCTGCTGTCCGAAATTTTCCCCAACCGTGTTCGCGGGTTAGCGATGTCGCTCGGCACGCTGGCGTTGTGGATTGCCTGCTTCCTGCTGACCTATACCTTCCCACTGCTGAATGCGAGTCTGGGCGCATCGGGAAGTTTCCTGCTCTATGGTGTGATTTGTGCGATGGGCTTTATCTATGTTCTGCGTAATGTGCCGGAAACCAAAGGCGTGACGCTGGAAGCGCTGGAAGAACGGCTGGCGGCACAGCATACGAAAGTTGGCGCATCAAGCCAGCAACGAAGCGCCCGCTAATGAACCCTCTGCTGATGTTACAAAACGCACATCTACGGATGTGCGTAGATCCACAGGGCGGTTCGCTATTGAGTCTGGTTTCGTTACAACATCAACAGGCAATATTACGTGAAGGTCATGGTCAGCAGCTCGGTGATTGCGGCCTGTTCCCGATGTTACCGGTGGCAAATAGGGTGGCGGGCAATCGTTTTATGTTACGTGGGGAAGAGGTTGTGCTACCGCACCATGAGGCGGATGCACACTTCTTCCTGCATGGTGACGGCTGGCTGCAGCGCTGGCAGGTTATCACCGCTACGCAAAGTGGTTGTTTGCTACAGTTGCGCAGTTGGCATCCCTGTGGTTACGACTATACGGCGCAGCTTTGCTACCAACTGGAAGCGTCAAGCCTGCATGCTTCATTGACGCTCACCCATTGTGGGGAACGACCGATGATCTATGGCTGCGGGTTCCATCCGTTTTTCGCCTTTGATACGCACAGTACGGCCCAGTTCACCGCCAGCGGCTACTGGCCGGAGGGGGAACAGCATCTGCCACTGGACTGGCAAAGTAATATTCCACCCGCAGCAGATTTCATGCATGCGCAATACGGTGAAGATGCCTGGTTGAATGTGGGTTATTCTGGCTGGAGCGGGCGGGCCGTTATTCAGCGTGATGTGATGAAAGTCACGATTTTAGCGCAAACTCCGTGGTTGATGCTGTTCAGAATGTCGGGTGAACCATTCCTGTGCCTGGAGCCGCAGACGCATCCGGTGAATGCCCACCACATGCAGGGGCAGCCGGGATTGCAGGTTTTAGCGCAGGAAGAACGCTGTCATTTTGCGATGCAAATTTGCATCGAATAGGGCGAAAATCATGTTATCTGCCTGTTAATGGTCTCTTGCGCCAACCAGAGTTTATCGCCAGACTACCGTCTCCAAACGGGAGGGATTCATGGCTTTGCATTCCACGCGCTGGCTGGCGCTCGGTTATTTCACCTATTTCTTTAGCTACGGTATTTTTCTGCCTTTCTGGAGCGTCTGGCTCGAAGGGCTGGGGCTGACGCCGGAAACCATTGGTTTACTGCTGAGCGCGGGGCTGATTGCCCGTTTTCTCGGTAGCTTGCTGATTGCGCCGCGCGTGAGCGATCCCTCTCGTCTGATTACCGCTTTACGTATTCTGGCTCTGTTGACGTTGGTGTTTGCGCTGGCTTTCTGGGCGGGGACCAACGTGGCGTGGCTGATGGTGGTGATGGTCGGATTTAACCTGTTTTTCTCACCGTTGGTGCCGCTGACCGACGCGCTGGCTAACACCTGGCAAAAACAGATAACCATGGATTATGGGCGGGTTCGACTGTGGGGATCCGTGGCCTTTGTAATTGGCTCTGCGCTGACCGGTAAGCTGGTGAGCCTGTTTGACTATCGGGTGATCCTTATTCTGCTGTCGCTTGGCGTCGCCTCGATGCTGCTGGGCATGATGATTCGCCCGAGCGTGCAGCCAGCAGGTGAAACCCGTCAGCAGGAGAGTGCGGGATGGCCCGCCTGGCGCGCGTTAATAACGCAAAGCTGGCGTTTTCTTGCCTGCGTGAGTCTGCTGCAAGGCGCGCATGCCGCCTATTACGGTTTCAGCGCCATTTACTGGCAATCCGCCGGGTATTCCGCCTCGGCGGTGGGCTATTTATGGTCATTGGGCGTGGTGGCGGAAGTGATCATCTTCGCGCTGAGTCACAAGCTGTTCCGTCGCTTTAGCGCCCGCGATCTGCTGCTGCTTTCCGCCGTTTGCGGCGTGATTCGTTGGGGGCTGATGGGCTGGAGCACCGAGCTGCCGTGGCTGATTGTGGTGCAGATCCTGCACTGTGGCACCTTTACGGTCTGTCACCTGGCGGCAATGCGCTATATCGCGGCGCGACAGGGCAGCGAAGTGATTCGTTTGCAGGCAGTCTATTCCGCGGTGGCGATGGGCGGCAGTATCGCCATCATGACCGTTTTCGCCGGCTACCTGTACCAGAACCTGGGCAGCGGCGTATTCTGGGTGATGGCGCTGGTGGCGCTACCGGCTATCGTGCTGCGCCCGAAAGTGGTGGCGAAGCCTGCGACGTTATGATTCTAGGATTTTGCGGATCTGCTGCTGCTGGTGAGACGTCAGCGCCAGATCCGCATGAATCAACGGCGGTGAAAACAGCGGCAGCGGCGTAGTGTACGGTGTGACGATCAGCGTTACGCCGCGCGGCGCGCCCTCTTTTTGAAAGTCCTGCATTGGCATATGTTTTACGTTGAGCGGCAGTAGCGTCAGTTCGCGTAGCTGCTGTTCTATATGCGCTTCGAGTTGTTCATTACTGCCGGTCAGCAGGATAATCTGCTTTTCGTGCAAATCCTTCTCCTGCATCAGCCAGGCACCGAAAATCACCGCCACCAGTCCGATCTCTTCTTCTGAAAACTGCACATCGTATTCCGCTTCGAATCCGTGTATCGCCTCACGGGTGGTGCGTACCAGCCGGGGATAAAGTCGGCTGAACTCTTCCGGTAGCGTGTTATCAATGCCAATAGCAAACACACTGCGGTTCAGCGCCTGGGCAAGGTGGATATACAACTGGTCGTTCAGCCCTTGTTCATCGCTGAAGCGAACGTTGCCATACTCGCGAAAACGCAGCACCAGCCGCGCGATAGCCAGACGAAGACGGCGATCCTGCTGGTGGTTATCGCGGATGGGATCGGGGATGCGAATCATTGAGAACAGCAATGCCATAAACAGCGATTCGCCCGGCGGCGCACTTTGCATGACGTGACGTTGCCAGTGGCGGGCAATCTCCTCAGCCAGAGCGTACTCCGCGCAGGATTGCGCCCAGCGCTGCTGGAGTGGATTAAACTCCGGGGTGATCCCCGCGTGATGTTGCAGCAGGCAGTATTGTAAAAACAGCCGCAGGAACTGGATATCACGACACTCAAAGGGCTTTTGCAAGCGTCGGGAGCAGAGGTTAATCAGCGCATGCAGATTGGTGTCATCATACAACGTGCGCGCTATGCCCTGCTGTTTCAGCGCCATTTTCAATGCGGGTGTGAAATGTTGGGCGATAAAGGTCGGGCAGATCCGCAGGCCACGGCGCAGCCAATGCAACAGGCACAGACGCTGGTTCAGCGGGGCGCCTTCGATCGCATAGCCGCCATTCTGGGCGGAAATAATGGCGAGCCGATGATAACGCTGGATTTCAAGCCCCGCGCCAATGATATCCTCCTGAACGGTGGCATCATCGACGCCATTGAGACTGCTGAAGGTCTGCGCGGTAGCTATCTGCCCCGGCAGAAAAAGCGTCAGCAGTACCTGGCAACGGCGTTGGGGAGCGGAAAGTACAGATGGCGGGGCGAGCGTTGACATCATCTGTAGAATCTCCCGTGAGTATGTTTGATAAGAATAGTTAAAGTTTGCGCATAGATTTGAGGAATGGAAAGCTTTACGCCAGGAATGCTGGGGAGCGTCACAGAATTTTTAACGTGCGGAACAGATAGCGGTAGTGGAACGCAGCGCGTTAATCCGCTTTTTCACTGTTTTATCTTTAGTTGGGATATAAAAAATGCCAGAGGGGGGAATGCGGCGGAGGGAGGTATAAACATGCTATCGCAGAGAAAGGTTCCGTTCACCTCATGTTCATCGCTTTTCTGTACACTGAACGCCAGTGAACGTGTTAAGGGTGCTATCGCCGCACCCTTAACAATCCCGGCTCCCGGCGGGAAAATTGCCGCTCCGCGGTTCCCTCCGCTTATTCCTCCAGGCTACCGGGGCGGGCGCGATGTAACGTCCCTGTAAAGCGCGCCCTGAGCCAGCATCCATGCTGGCTCTCCCGGCCTTACGGAAACACGTCGGCAATTTTCAGCCGGACCAGCCACGCCTGAGCATCTGTATTTTTATTTGAACATGTTTGAACAGCAAAAAGGATATAGCTGAAAGTCAGATCTCTGAGGTGAACGGAACCCTTAGCCGGAATCACATGTTCTCCATCACGCCTGCCCACGGCTCAGCGTTAATCCCACATCGCCGCCGGGATGCACTGCCAGCAGTGTCTCCTTTGAGTAGCCGCTTTCACTCATCAAACAGGCGCAGGCGGCGTCAAAGATCGCCAGTACCAGCAGAATTGAGGTCGTCGCCAGCATGTTCAGCGGGTCGGCCTCACGCTGGACGCCGGTGGAAATCACCAGCCTCGACGCTTTAGCGATGGCCGAATCAGCGTTTTCCGTCACGCTCAGGATCGGCACATTTCTCGCCGCCAGCCCAGGCAGCAGCCGGGTAAGTTCATCCGAATTGCCCCCGCGTGACAGCATAATAACCAGGTCGTCGGCGCGTAAAAAACCCAGATCGCCGTGCGCCGCATCGGTGGCATTGAGATAAATCGCCGGGCGCTCCACGCAGGCGAGCATATGCGCGACTTTACGCGCCGCAATGCCGGAGGTGCCGACGCCGGTAACGACGATTTTTCCCTGACAACCGCGCAGTTCCGCCATCAGCGACTCCCAGAGCGGTTCAGTCAGGTGCTGTCCCAGACCCGCAAGGGCATCGCTGTAGATCTGGAATACGCCGGTGGCCTGAGACCAGGAGTCACTCATGCTTCCTCCTGCATCAGTTGGCGGTATTTCATATCGTCCTGATACATCTCGTGGAATACCCGATATTTGCGATCGTAGTACTGCTTAATACGGTTGGTTTGCGGGGTGACCGTTTTACCAATCCGGCTCATCGCCGACATCGCTTCCGGGAAGGTGTCAAATACACCGGCGGCGATAGTTCCCATCATGGCACCGCCCAACAGCATGGCTTCACTCTCTTCCGGCAGCAGCATGGCGCAACCGGTGGCGTTGGCGTGTTCCTGAACGAAGATCGGGTTTTTCGTCCCGCCGCCGCTGGCCATAATCGTATCGATGGTGTAGCCACTTTGATTCATCGTTTCAATGATATGTCGCGTACCGAGGGCAATGGCCTGGATAGTCGCCAGATACTGTCGCGCCATATCTTCCGGCGTGCGCGACAGCTTAAGTCCGGTGATTGTCCCCGTAAGCGTAGGGTTGGCGCGCGGCGAGCGATTGCCGTGGAAATAGGGCAGGATATGCATATCGCGGGTCAGGAAGGCGATATCTTCCGGCTCACCGGCCATTTTACGCAGCAACGCATTCAGCACTTCATAAATGGTCTGTCCCTGCGACTTAGCCTGCGCCAGCAGAGTTTCGTAGCAAGGATGCGACTGTATAACGTGGTCGATTAACGCCCCCGTTGCCGACTGCCCGCCTTCGTTGAGCCAGTATTCCGGCAGTACGGCAGAGTAGTAAGGCCCCCAGACACCGCCGATAAAACGCGGCTCTTTGGAAATCGCCATGTGTCCGGTGGAGGTGCCGCCAATCAGTGCGATACGACGGTCGAAATCCGGCACCTCGCCGGAAACTCCGCTGGCGCCGAGCGTACCGAGGGTACCGGCGTGGGCATCAATAATCGATACGCTGACCGCGGTGCCGGGGATCAGTCCCATTTCGCTGGCGGCGCGCGCTGACAGCCCATGGCCGAGCGGTTCGCCCATGGTTTTCACGTAACGGCCAATTTTGGCGGCATCGTGCTCCAGCAAATCTTCCAGCCCAATCTGGCGGAAATAGCTGGCATCCCATTTATCTTCATGTCCCATATAGGTCCATTTACACACCGTCGAGCACAATGAGCGTGTGTCATCGCCCGTTGCGCGCCAGGTGAGGAAATCAGGCAGGTCAAAGTAGTAACCGGCGTTAGCCCAGGTATTGGGCATGTGCTGCTTCAGCCACAACAGTTTTGGCGTTTGCATCTCCGGGGAGATAATGCCGCCGACGTAGTCCAGTACCCGATGATGCAGGGCGTTAATGCGATCGGCCTGAGTAATGGCGCGATGGTCCATCCACACAATAATGTTCTGTTCACTGCGCCCGGAAGGGCTGATGGTGAGTGGATTACCTTCTTTATCCAGCACCACCAATGAACAGGTAGCGTCAAAGCCCAGACCTTTCACCTGAATAGGATTGATATCCGACTGGTTAATCGCATCGCGAACCGCGTTACACACAGCCTGCCAGATGTTATCGGAAGACTGCTCAACAAAATCGGCCTGCGGACGGTAAATCTCGATGGCCCGACTGGCCTGACCGACCATTCTGCCGTTGAGATCAAACACGCCAGCACGGGCGCTTCCGGTTCCGACATCCACACCAATAAAGTAACTTGCCATAATTTTTTCTCCTGAAATCAGGCTTTACGATTCTGTAATGCGATAAAGAGGATCAGCACCGCGCCCCACAGCGCCATCGTCAGATAGCTGCTGACCCCCAGCAAGTTAAGGCCGCTTTCCAGCATTTGCAGCACAATCAGCGCCAGTACCAGGCCGATAATGCGTCCGAAGCCGCCATCCGGGTTAATGCCGCCGAGCACAGAGGCAAGGATGGTGACCAGCAGGTAGGATTCACCGTATCCGGCTTTGGCCGAGTTGAATTTTGCCATCATCAGAATGGCGGCGACCCAGCCGAGCAGGGCTGAAATAACGTACACCGAAATTTGTACCCGTACGGTATTCACGCCGCTGTAGCGGGTAGCCTGCTCATTGGAGCCGACGAGATACAGGCTGCGCCCAAGCGTGGTGTGCTCCAGCAGCACCCACAGCAGGATTGCCACGAGGAAAAAGAGCAGCAGCGCCACCGGAATACCGCCAATTGTGGCGTTGCCAAGATACTGAATGGCGGTCGGGAAACCTGAAATCACCGTCCCGTTGGAAAGCAAAATATTCAGCCCGGAGATCAGCGTCATCGTGCCGAGGGTGGCGAGAATAGGCGAGACGCCGACCCAGGCAATTAAAGCGCCGTTGAGCGTGCCGATAGCCACCGCCACCGCAGCGCCAGCAACCAATGCCAGCACCAGAAACAGCGGGTTATCCGGATGGGCGACAATAATTGCCGCCATTACCAGCGAGCAGGCATTCGCCCCGGCAATAATCGACAGGTTAATGCCACCGGTCAGCATGGTCATGCCCATACCGAGGGCCAGCATGCCGAGGATTGGCAACTGCGAGCCGATCGACTGGAAGTTAGCGACGCTGAAAAAACGGCTGCCGAGCAGGGCCGAGAAGACCAGGGCGACGACCACAATAATGACGCATTGCAGACGAATGATGGCATCACCGGGTAAAAATCTGGCGATTGTTTTCATCTCAAAGCTCCCTTGCCAGTTTACGTTTTTCGTTCCAGGCCGTGGCGCTAATGCTGACCAGGATAATGGCGCCGCTGAACACGGTGTGCCAGTAAGAGGAGACGCTCAGCAGCGTCAGACCATTTTGCAAGAACGCCAGCAGCACAACACCCAGTAGCGTTCCGGTTAACGTACCGCGCCCGCCGCTCATGCTGGTGCCGCCGAGAACGACCGCCGCCAGCACCGTTAACTCAAAGCCGAGCAGTGAATTGGGCGCAACTGACTGGGTGATTTGCGCCTGAACCACGGCGGCAACGCCTGCCAGAATGCCCATATAGCCATAGACGTAGAAATGCAGCTTCAGCAGATTCAGCCCCAGGCGCGAGGCCGCATCGCGGTTGCCGCCCATGGCGTAAACCTGACGGCCAAGACGGGTATAGTTCATCAGTACGGCGGTAAAGATGATCACCGCAGCCAGGCACAGCAGGGGCAGGGTTAAACCATAGTCATAGCCGTCTGTCGCGGTGAACGACAACCAGTTGATACCGTTCATAAACCAGTCCGGGAAGCCGTACAGCCAGGTACCCTTGGTGGCATAAACCAGCAGGCCGTAGTAGACGTTTAGCGTGGCGATGGTAATGATGATCGCCGGAACGCGCAGCCAGTAGACCAGGAAGCCATTAATTAGCCCAAGCAGCAGACCTACCGCCATTGCGATGGTTAAAGCCAGTACGAAGTTGCCGCCGTGAGCGATCACCCAACTGGCCATCGCATACTGGGCAATCGCGGTCATCGCCGGAAATGAGATGTCGATCCCGCCGGAAATCAGCACCACAAACAGCCCGCAGGCGAGAATGCCGAGAATCGCGTAGCTGGTGGCGACATCTGTGAGATTGCCCAGCGACAGGAACTCATCGGTACTGACGCTCAGTCCGACGGCGAGCGCCACAACCAGCAGGCCCAACCAGAATTCATGTTGCCCGATTAAACGGGAGAGACGCAGACTATTCATTGATTACCTCGACCACTTCAGCAATCTCCTCTTCACGGCAGTGATGAGGATTAAATTCCGCCACCAGTTTGCCGCGGCGCATCACCAGCACACGATGACTGTTGTAATACGCTTCCGGGATTTCATCGCAAATCATCAGCACCGCCATTCCCTGTTCCGCCAGATCGCGGGCTATCTGGTAAATCCCCTCTTTGTTGGCGATATCCACGCCGACGGTAGGGGAGTCGAGGATTAAGATGCGCGGATGGGTTGCCACCCATTTGGCAATGGCAATGCGTTGGGCATTACCGCCGGAGAGCGTTTTGACCGGCAGATGCGGATCGGAGACTTTAATGTTTAACTCGCGGATCAAATCGGCGACCAACTTTTGCGCTTTACGATGATCGAGCAGACCGCTGCTGGTATGCAGTTGGTCAAACACTGTGACGATGGTGTTGTCATAGATCGACTGCTCCATGATCAGCCCCTGCGTCAGTCGATCTTCTGAGACATAGCCGATCCCGTGTTTGATGGCGTCATGATTATTGCGCAGAGTAACCGGCTGGCCGTTAATGCGCATTTCGCCGCTTTCCGGCTGGGTCATGCCGAACAAACTGAGGCAAAGCTCGGTGCGACCGGCACCCAGCAGACCGACAATGGAGACAATCTCACCGCTATGTAGCGATAAATTGATGTTTTGGTATTTCCCCCGGCGGCTGAGGTTGCGCAGCTCGAGCAGCGGCTCTTGCTCAATAGCAGGTCTTTCCGGCAGCGGGCTGTAGTGGAAGCGTTGTCCGGTCATCAGGAAGGCCAGTTCGTGACTGTCGAGTTCGCTGGCCGGGTAAGTCCCCACCAGTTTGCCGTCGCGCATCACGCTGATACGGTCCGCCACTTCCATCACTTCATCCAGACGGTGGCTGACAAACACCACGCAAATCCCGGCCGCTTTCAGTTCGTTGACGACCCGTAGCAGGCCATTGACCTCCTGGCGGGTTAACGAAGCGGTGGGTTCATCCATAATCACCAGACGCGCATCGGCGGCAATAGCCCGGCAAATGGCGACCAGTTGCCGGTCGGCAATCGACAGTTTTTCGACTTTTTTATCGGGATCGATGTTCACGCCGATGCGTTTCATAGCGGCCAGCGCCTGCTGTTTCATCGCGCCACGGCGCACCCAGATATCGCCACCGGGCAGATAGCGGTTGACCGCGATATTTTCAGCGACGCTAAAGTTAGGGAATAACGACAGGTCCTGATAAATAACCTGAATACCATAATGGGAAGAAAGCTGCGGCGTCAGGTGATGGAATAATTTGCCATCGAGTAAAATCTGCGCGCCTTTTTCCGGATGATACACTCCAGAGATCACTTTAATAATGGTGCTTTTACCACAGCCGTTTTGACCCGCCAGACAGTGAACTTCGCCTTTTCTCAGCGTCAGATTCACGTTATCCAGCGCCAGCACGCCCGGGAATTGTTTGCTGATATTCTCAAGAGTGATAAATGCGGTGGTGTCTGTCATGGACAATACCCCTGCGCACGTCCGCATGGACGCTAAGTGTTAGTTTGGTTGATAGCGCCGACCAGACGGTCGGCGTTAAGGTTCCCTGGTGTCGGCTAAAGCCTTAGAAACCGAGTGATTGTGCGTTGTCTTTGGTGACTTCGAGGATCTTGTTAAAGCGGATCACTTTCTTCTCCGTGTCGATATCGGCTTTCCCTAAACCATCGATATTCAGATCAGCGTTCACTTCTTTACCCTGCAACAGCTGATCGGCCACCGTTACCAGCGCATAGCCCGCGTCTTTTGGATCCCACAGCAGCGCTTTCTTAATATCACCGCGCATCAGGTAAGGTGCAGCCTGTGCTGGCATGGCGATCCCGACGACGGCGATTTTATCTTTGGCGCGTTTTTTCTGTACCGCCTGACCCGCACCGATAGGACCCAGCGAGCCAAAGCCGATAATGCCCTTCATCTGCGGATAGGTTTTCATCAGGTCCAGCGTGGTGGCGTAGGATTTATCGATGCTTTCCGCGACCGGCAGACGTGAAGTGACCTCGAACATCTCCGGATATTTTTCTTTCTGGTACTTAATTGCATAATCTGCCCACGCGTTATGCAGTGGGACCGTCAGCGAACCGACATAGATGGCATACCCGCCTTTGCCGCCCATGTTTTTTGCTAATTCATCGACGTTAGCCTGCGCATATTTTTCACTGTCGATGGTTTCGATATCCCACTGGCCAATCTGCTCGTCCGGGGATTCGTGCGTCAGCACCACGATGCCTTTGTCGCGCGCTTTTTTCAGCACCGGCTCAAGGACCTTGGCATCATTCGGCACCACGATGATTGCGTTAACATTTTTGGCGATCAGATCCTCAATGACTTTCACCTGCTGAGCCGGATCTGGCGTGGAAGGCCCGGTCTGGTAAGCATTCACATCCAATTTTTTTGCTGCTTCATTCACGCCGGTTTCCATGCGGTTAAACCATGGGATCCCGGTGACTTTGGCAACCACAGCAATTTCATATTTTTCCGCCGCAAAGGACGTGCCGGACAACATGCATGCAGAAACCAGGGTTGCACTGAGTAATGCGAGTTTGAATTTCATAGTTGTACCTTTCGTAGGGGGCAGGACATGTCACGGGGTGAAGTTAACTACGAATGGAAGAGGGAATGAATCATGAGTTTCATGAATGTGATCTATGCCCAGTATTGTGAATTTATGGAAAAATAATGGTTAAAAATTGGTTAAATTAAAGGGGTTTTATATCCATGGCAGCAAAGTTATTGTTAATGAATTATTAAAATGAAACCATAAATTAACAATTAATTATCATTTTGCGTAAATCGTGGTGGCGAGAAGGGATTTAGACGGGGGTTGCTGGAAAAAGAAATCTCGAAATTGAGAACTGAATCGATACCGGAAAAGGGTGCTCAACATTTTTTCGTTCAATGATATCCTCAGCACTCTTTCGCCAAACACACCATTATTTCTGGCGGCCTGGATTTTTATCGTGGAGAAGCCATGCAGCGCGTTAAACGCATCATTGTCACGTTGTTTCTTGCTGTCCTGTCTTTTGACGCAGGCGCTCATCCCCATAGCTTTATCCATTTGAAAACTGAGATCGTGAGCGAGAATAATCAGTTCGTGGCGCTGAAAATGCGCTGGACGATGGATGAAATCACCTCGGCTGATCTGCTTTACGATGCGGGGAATGCCAAACCTGGCTCGGAGATCTGGAAAAAACTGGCGGCGGAAGTGATGGCGAATGTGCTTGGGCAGCATTATTTCACCGAAGTGTGGCATGACGGGCAAAAGGTAAAGTTTAAAAACAGGCCGACGGAATACGGCATGGAACGGGAGGAACATCAGGCGGTGCTAACGTTCGTTTTACCATTAGCTGAACCGCAGCCGCTGAGTGGTCAAAAATATACCATTTCAACCTTCGATCCGACCTACTACGTTGATATGAGCTATGACCAGGACAGCGACGCCAGGCTAACGCAGGCCATTAGCCAGCAATGCCGACTCACTGTCCATACCCCGACGCCGAATGAACAAACGCTGAGCTTTGCCCAGTCGCTGGATAAAGAAGACGCCCCGCCGGAGGATATGGAGTTGGGTAAACAGTTCGCACAAACGGTAACGCTGCAATGTCAGTAGTTTATCAGCCACGCCCCGCCGGACGCCGCTGGCTCACGCTGTGGCCGCTGGCGCTATTTTTGTTGCTGGCGGCAGGCGGCATACTGTGGCTATGGCAGGTCTGGCCGCAGGTGATGATGAAAAGCATCGTCTGGCAGCGCGAAGTAAACCAACAGATGAGCGGATTGCTGAAAGCGGTTGCTGCCAGTCCGACCCAGGCAGGGGGATCGCTGCTACTGTTTAGTTTTCTCTATGGCGTCCTGCATGCGCTGGGGCCGGGTCATGGAAAAGTGGTGATTACTACCTGGCTTGCGACGCACCCGTCAAAACTCAAATCAAGTATCGGCCTGACGCTGGCGTCGTCTTTATTACAAGGACTGGTCGCGATTGGTCTGGTCGTTATCGTGCTCACCGTCTTGCAGTTACCTGCGCGACAGCTGCATATGAGCAGCTTCTGGCTGGAGAGAGGGAGCTATGTGCTGGTGGGCGTGTTAGGCCTACTGCTGTGCTGGCGGGCGCTGAAAAAACTGCGCTTATTGCTAAAACGGCCAACGTTTACTGCCTTCACACCTTACCATGAACATCACGACGGCTGTGGCTGCGGGCATCAGCATTTACCGCAGCCGGAACAGTTGCAAAGCGGTGATGACTGGCGCGCCCGGCTGATGATTATTCTGTCTATGGGGATGCGCCCATGCTCCGGGGCCATCATGGTGCTGCTGTTCAGCAAAGTGATTGGCGTCTTTAGCTGGGGCATGCCCTCGGCGCTGGCGATGGCGGCGGGAACTTCTTTGACGATTACGTCACTGGCTTTATTGGTACACAGTTTCCGCTCGCTGGCGGTAAGACTTAGCGGGCATAAAGCGCCGGTGCTGTGGCGACAGATTGGCTGGACAACGCTGGCATTAGCCGGTGGGGCGATATTGATTGCGGCGGCGGTGGTGATGTGGATGAGCGCGGTGCCGGTAGGCAGGGGATTAAGACCGTTTTAGATTAGTGAGCGGCAGGAATTGTAGGCCGGATAAGACGCGAAAGCGTCGCATCCGGCACCACAGCAGATTAACGCTTCAGCGCGTCGCTCAGTTCGTCACGCATGTTAGCCAGCATGGCTTTCACTACGCGCGGGTTACCTGCAACGATGTTGCCGGTTGTCATGTAGTTATGACCTCCGGTGAAGTCGCATACCAGGGCGCCAGCTTCACGAGCAATCAGCTCACCTGCGGCGAAATCCCACGGGCGCAGACCAATTTCGAAATAACCGTCAACGCGGGCTGCGGCAACGTAGGCCAGATCCAGCGCGGCAGAGCCGGTGCGGCGGAAGTCAGCGCATTCGGTAAACATGTTGCCAAGGATTTTCATGTAAGAAGCAGCGTGCTGTTTCGCTTTGAACGGGAAGCCGGTGGCAATGATGGTGCCGTCCAGATCGCGAGCCGTGCTGCCACGCAGACGGTAACCGTTAAGCTGAGCGCCTTGGCCGCGGGTTGCGGTGAACAGTTCATTACGCATTGGATCGTAAACAACGGCAACTTCAGTACGGCCTTTAATGCGTACTGCGATAGATACCGCGAAGTGCGGCAGACGTTTTACGAAGTTGGTAGTGCCATCCAGTGGATCGATAACCCATTGAACATCCAAATCTTCACCAACATGTTCACCGCTTTCTTCGGTGATGATGGTGTGCTGTGGGTAAGATTTGCGAATCGTTTCGATAATAATCGCTTCGGCGGCTTTATCGACGTTAGTCACGAAATCATTGCTGCCTTTCTGGCTGGTTTCTACAGAGTCTGGGGTTTCGTAGTGTTTGGCAATTACATTACCCGCCTTGCGCGCTGCGCGCACGGCGATGGTCAGCATCGGATGCATCGGTCTCTCTCACTGGATGTTAAAGAACGGGAAAACGGCGCAGAGTATAGCAGCGAGTTCGGAATATGTCTTCGTTTTATGATAATATGCCCGAATAATCTTTAGCCGAAGAAATACAATGCTGCAAAATATTCGAATTGTGCTGGTGGAAACCTCTCACACTGGCAACATGGGCTCTGTGGCCCGCGCAATGAAAACCATGGGTTTAACCAATCTGTGGCTGGTTAATCCACTGGTCAAACCGGACTCGCAGGCCATCGCCCTGGCGGCAGGTGCCAGCGATGTGATTGGCAGCGCGCAGATCGTCGATACTCTCGATGAAGCGCTGGCGGGTTGCAGTCTGGTGGTAGGCACCAGCGCGCGTTCCCGTACGTTGCCGTGGCCGATGCTGGACCCGCGCGAATGCGGCTTAAAAAGCGTCTCTGAAGCGGCGAATACGCCGGTGGCGCTGGTATTTGGCCGTGAACGCGTTGGCCTGACCAACGAAGAACTGCAAAAATGCCATTACCACGTCGCCATTGCCGCGAACCCGGAATACAGTTCGCTCAACCTGGCGATGGCGGTGCAGGTTATCTCTTATGAAGTCCGCATGGCCTGGCTGGCGACGCAGGAAGGTGATAAGACCGTCGAATACGAAGAAGCTGAGTATCCGCTGGTGGATGATTTAGAGCGTTTTTACGGTCATCTGGAACAAACGCTGCTGTCGACCGGATTTATTCGCGAAGGCCATCCGGGACAAGTGATGAACAAGCTGCGTCGTCTGTTTACGCGTGCGCGTCCTGAGAGTCAGGAGCTGAACATTTTGCGCGGAATTTTGGCGTCGATTGAACAGCAGAATAAAGGCAAGTAAGCGAAACGCCTCCTGCAAGTGAAAACGGCACTGAAGGTTAAATACCTGACTAAATTAGTCAAGTAAATAGTTGACTGATTTAGTCGGGAATGTCAGACTTGCCCCTGCTATGCAATACCCCCATTTTACAATAAAAAACCCCGGGCAGGGGCGAGTTTGAGGCTAAGTAAGACATGAGACTGACATCAAAAGGGCGTTACGCCGTGACCGCAATGTTGGACGTTGCGCTCAACTCCGAAACGGGCCCGGTACCGTTGGCTGATATTTCTGAACGTCAGGGAATTTCCCTGTCATATCTGGAGCAGCTGTTTTCCCGTTTGCGTAAAAACGGTCTGGTTTCAAGCGTACGTGGACCAGGCGGCGGGTATCTGCTGGGTAAAGATGCCGGGAGCATCGCAGTAGGTGAAGTCATTAGCGCTGTCGACGAGTCTGTAGATGCGACCCGTTGCCAGGGCAAAGGCGGTTGTCAGGGCGGCGATAAATGCCTGACCCACGCGCTGTGGCGCGATCTGAGCGATCGTCTGACCGGATTCCTCAACAACATTACGTTGGGCGAACTGGTGAATAATCAGGAAGTCCTGGATGTGTCTGGTCGCCAGCACACGCATGACGCTCCACGCACTAATCGTGCTCAAGACGCGATCGACGTTAAGTTGCGCGCATAATTTGCCCGTTATATTTCGTGCCGCAACTGCGTTGGCCGCACTTGCTCGCCCCAGTCACTTACTTGATGTAAGCTCCTGGGCACTCTCAAGTTTGCCGCCTTGCTGCAACACGAACTATTTAGGGCAAAGATAATAAGATATTAGAATCAGGCCGGGGTGTTCGACGCCCCGTTAACTCGGTCGTACATCCAGCCGGTTGCCTGGTTCCTTGCATTGAAGCGATGTACGGAGTTTATAGAGCAATGAAATTACCGATCTATCTCGATTACTCCGCAACCACGCCGGTGGACCCGCGTGTTGCCGAGAAAATGATGCAGTGTCTGACCCTGGACGGAAACTTTGGTAACCCAGCGTCTCGTTCACACCGTTTTGGCTGGCAGGCTGAAGAGGCGGTAGATATCGCCCGTAACCAGATTGCCGACCTCGTGGGCGCTGACCCGCGTGAAATCGTCTTTACCTCCGGTGCGACTGAATCCGATAACCTGGCGATTAAAGGTGCAGCCAACTTTTATCAGAAAAAAGGCAAGCACATCATCACCAGCAAAACCGAACACAAAGCCGTGCTGGATACCTGCCGTCAGCTGGAGCGCGAAGGGTTTGAAGTTACCTACCTCGCCCCGCAGCGTAACGGCATCATCGATCTTAAAGAACTTGAAGCGGCAATGCGTGACGACACCATCCTCGTGTCCATCATGCACGTGAACAACGAAATCGGCGTGGTGCAGGATATCGCGACTATCGGCGAAATGTGCCGTGCGCGCGGCATCATCTATCACGTTGACGCCACTCAGAGCGTGGGCAAACTGCCGATCGACCTGAGCCAGCTGAAAGTTGACCTGATGTCCTTCTCCGGCCACAAAATCTATGGCCCGAAAGGTATTGGCGCGCTGTACGTGCGTCGTAAACCGCGTATTCGTATTGAAGCGCAGATGCACGGCGGTGGTCACGAGCGCGGCATGCGTTCCGGTACTTTGCCTGTTCACCAGATCGTGGGCATGGGTGAAGCGTACCGTATCGCTAAAGAAGAGATGGAAACCGAGATGGCGCGTCTGCGCAGCCTGCGTAACCGCCTGTGGAACGGCGTGAAGGACATGGAAGAAGTGTACCTGAACGGCGATCTCGAACAGGGCGCACCGAACATTCTCAACGTCAGCTTCAACTTTGTTGAAGGCGAGTCGCTGATTATGGCGCTGAAAGACCTGGCGGTATCCTCCGGTTCTGCATGTACTTCAGCAAGCCTGGAGCCATCCTACGTGCTGCGCGCGCTGGGTATGACCGACGAGCTGGCACACAGCTCAATTCGTTTCTCTTTAGGTCGTTTCACTACCGAAGAAGAGATTGACTATGCCATCAATTTGGTTCGCAACTCCATTGGCCGTCTGCGCGACCTTTCTCCACTGTGGGAAATGTTCAAACAGGGCGTGGATTTGAACAGTATTGAATGGTCACATCACTAATTCGGCACCGATAAGGAGAATTCAACATGGCTTACAGCGAAAAAGTTATCGATCATTACGAGAATCCACGTAACGTGGGCTCTTTTGACAACAGCGACGAGAACGTGGGTAGCGGCATGGTCGGTGCACCAGCCTGTGGCGACGTGATGAAGTTGCAGATCAAAGTCAACAATGAGGGTATCATTGAAGACGCGCGTTTCAAGACTTACGGCTGCGGTTCCGCTATTGCCTCCAGTTCTCTGGTTACCGAATGGGTAAAAGGGAAATCTCTGGACGAAGCACAGGCGATTAAAAACACCGATATCGCCGACGAGCTTGAACTGCCACCGGTGAAAATTCACTGCTCTATCCTGGCTGAAGACGCGATTAAAGCCGCGATTGCGGATTACAAAAGCAAACGTGAAGCAAAATAATTAAGAGTTGAGGTTTTATTATGTCGATTACCTTAAGCGACAGTGCAGCAGCGCGTGTAAATACCTTCCTGGCAAACCGCGGTAAAGGGTTTGGTCTGCGTCTGGGCGTGAGAACCTCCGGCTGCTCAGGTATGGCCTATGTACTGGAATTTGTTGACGAGCCGGCGGCTGAAGATACCGTGTTTGAAGACAAAGGCGTTAAAGTTGTGGTCGACGGTAAGAGCCTGCAATTTCTCGACGGTACGCAGTTAGACTTCGTCAAAGAAGGTCTGAACGAAGGGTTTAAGTTCACTAACCCGAACGTGAAAGACGAATGTGGATGCGGCGAAAGCTTCCACGTATAACGCGCTCACCGATAACCCCACACGCATGATTTTACGTGTGGGGTTTGTTCTAACAGGCTACCCCTGAGATAGTTATGGATTACTTCACTCTCTTCGGATTACCCGCTCAATATCCTATTGATCTCCAGGCTCTGACGATCCGTTTTCAGGATCTCCAACGTCAGTATCATCCTGATAAATTCGCCAGCGGTTCTCAGGCGGAGCAACTTGCTGCGGTTTCGCAGTCCGCCACCATTAACCAGGCCTGGCAAACGCTGCGTCATCCCTTGATGCGCGCCGAATACTTATTGTCTTTACACGGCTTTGATATTCGCAATGAGCAGCACACAGTGCGTGATACCGCGTTCCTGATGGAGCAACTGGAGCTGCGGGAAGAGCTTGACGAGATTGAGCAGGCGAAAGACGAATCGCGACTGGAAAGCTTTATCCAGCGCGTGAAAAAAATGTTTGAAAGTCGCCATCAACTGATGGTTGAACAGCTGGATAACGAGATGTGGGACGCGGCGGCGGATACCGTGCGTAAGCTGCGTTTTCTCGATAAACTGCGAAGCAGTGCAGAACAACTCGAAGAAAAACTGCTCGATTTTTAATTTCCGGAAGCGAAAATGGCCTTATTACAAATTAGTGAGCCTGGTCTGAGCGCCGCGCCGCATCAGCGTCGTCTGGCGGTAGGCATCGATTTAGGCACCACCAACTCCCTGGTTGCGACTGTACGCAGCGGCCAGGCCGAAACGCTGGCAGACCACGAAGGTCGCCACCTGTTGCCGTCAGTGGTTCACTATCAGCCGCAGGGCTACTCTGTCGGTTACGATGCTCGCGCCAATGCCGCGCTTGACCCGGCCAATACCGTTAGTTCGGTAAAACGCATGATGGGCCGCTCTCTGGCGGATATCCAGGCGCGCTATCCGCATCAGCCTTATACATTTCAGGCCAGTGAAAACGGCCTGCCGATGATTGAAACCGCTGCCGGTTTACTTAATCCGGTGCGCGTATCCGCTGACATTCTGAAAGCGCTGGCCGCGCGGGCAACCGAATCGCTGTCCGGTGAACTGGACGGCGTCGTGATCACCGTTCCGGCATATTTTGACGATGCGCAGCGTCAGGGGACCAAAGACGCCGCGCGTCTGGCTGGCCTGCACGTATTACGTCTGCTGAATGAGCCGACCGCTGCGGCGATCGCTTATGGCCTGGACTCCGGTCAGGAAGGTGTGATCGCAGTCTATGACCTTGGCGGCGGTACCTTTGATATTTCTATTCTGCGCCTGAGCCGTGGCGTGTTCGAAGTGCTGGCGACCGGCGGTGATTCCGCACTCGGCGGTGATGATTTTGACCATCTGCTCGCCGATTACATTCGCGAGCAGGCGGGAGTTACCGATCGTAGCGACAACCGCGTACAGCGTGAACTGTTGGATGCCGCCATTGCGGCGAAAATTGCGCTCAGCGACGCCGATTCTGTGGCAGTTAACGTGGCGGGATGGCAGGGTGAAATCACCCGTGAAACCTTCAATGAACTTATTTCCGCACTGGTTAAGCGTACGCTGCTGGCCTGTCGTCGCGCGCTGAAAGATGCGGGTGTTGAGCCGCAGGATGTGTTGGAAGTGGTGATGGTCGGTGGTTCAACGCGCGTACCGCTGGTACGTGAACGCGTGGGTGAGTTTTTTGGCCGTACGCCGCTGACCTCTATTGACCCGGACAAAGTGGTCGCTATCGGTGCGGCAATCCAGGCGGATATTCTGGTCGGAAATAAACCGGACAGCGAAATGCTGCTGCTGGACGTCATCCCGCTGTCCCTGGGACTGGAAACCATGGGCGGCCTGGTGGAGAAAGTGATCCCGCGTAATACCACTATCCCGGTGGCGCGTGCGCAGGACTTTACCACCTTTAAAGACGGCCAGACCGCAATGTCCATCCACGTGATGCAAGGCGAGCGTGAGCTGGTGCAGGACTGCCGTTCACTGGCGCGTTTTGCGCTGCGCGGTATTCCGGCGCTGCCAGCAGGCGGCGCGCATATCCGCGTGACCTTCCAGGTGGATGCCGATGGGCTGCTGAGCGTCACCGCCATGGAGAAATCCACAGGCGTTGAGTCCTCAATCCAGGTTAAACCGTCCTACGGTCTGACTGACGGCGAAATCGCCTCCATGATTCAGGATTCGATGAGTTTTGCCGAGCAGGACGTCAAAGCCCGTATGCTGGCAGAACAGAAAGTCGAAGCGGCACGTGTACTGGAAAGTTTATCCGGTGCGCTGAACGCTGATGCCGCGCTGTTAAGCGCCGCAGAACGTCAGGCTATCGACACCGCCGCCGCGCACTTGAGCGAGGTTGCGCAGGGTGACGATGTTGACGCGATAGAACAAGCCATTAAAAACGTAGACAAACAAACCCAGGAATTCGCCGCTCGCCGCATGGACAAATCCGTCCGTAGCGCGCTGAAAGGCCATTCCGTGGACGAGGTTTAATATGCCAAAGATTGTTATTTTGCCTCATCAGGATCTCTGTCCCGATGGCGCAGTTCTGGAAGCTGAGACCGGCGAAACCATTCTCGACGTTGCCCTGCGTAACGGTATCGAAATTGAACACGCCTGTGAAAAATCCTGTGCCTGTACGACCTGTCACTGCATTGTACGTGAAGGTTTTGATTCTTTGCCGGAAAGCACGGAAGAAGAAGACGACATGCTGGATAAAGCCTGGGGTCTGGAGCCGGAAAGCCGTTTAAGCTGCCAGGCGCGGGTAACCGAGGACGATTTAGTGGTCGAAATCCCACGTTACACAATCAATCATGCACGTGAGCATTAACAGAGGGTAGTATGGGACTGAAGTGGACCGATAGCCGTGAAATCGGTGAAGCGCTGTACGATGCCTTCCCCGACCTTGATCCCAAGACCGTTCGTTTCACCGATCTGCACCAATGGATCTGTGACCTGGAAGAGTTCGATGATGATCCACAGGCATCGAACGAAAAAATCCTTGAGGCCATTTTGCTGGTCTGGCTGGACGAAGCCGAATAAGTCAACGGGCTGCCCACGGGTGGCCCGTTTTCCTGTATGCGCGAAAATAAGGATAAATAAAATGACAGAAGCCATGAAAATTACGCTTTCCACGCAACCTGCCGATGCCCGCTGGGGTGAAAAGGCAACATACAGCATTAATAATGAAGGCATTACCCTGCACCTGAACGGAAAAGATGACCTCGGTCTTATCCAGCGCGCCGCGCGTAAAATCGATGGCCTGGGTATTAAACACGTGCAACTGGACGGTGAAGGTTGGGATACCGAACGCAGTTGGGCTTTCTGGCAGGGTTATAAAGGACCAAAAGGCAGTCGCAAAGTTGAGTGGGCTGCCCTGGACGAAGCACAGCGCAAAGAGCTGGATAACCGTCTGAAGATTATTGACTGGGTGCGCGATACCATTAACGCCCCGGCGGAAGAACTGGGTCCGGAACAACTGGCGCAGCGCGCGGTCGACCTGCTGTGCGGGGTGGCCTGCGATAACGTCTCTTACCGCATCACCAAAGGTGAAGATCTGCGCGAGCAGAACTACATGGGACTGCATACCGTGGGGCGCGGTTCTGAGCGTCCTCCGGTGCTGCTGGCGCTGGACTACAATCCTACCGGTGATAAAGAAGCCCCGGTTTATGCTTGCCTGGTTGGTAAGGGAATTACCTTTGACTCCGGCGGTTACAGCATCAAGCAAAGCGCATTTATGGACTCAATGAAGTCCGATATGGGCGGTGCGGCAACGGTCACTGGCGCGCTGGCGTTTGCCATTACCCGTGGTCTGAACAAGCGTGTGAAACTGTACCTGTGCTGCGCGGATAACCTGATCAGCGGCAACGCCTTTAAACTGGGCGATATTATTCACTATCGCAACGGCAAAAAAGTTGAAGTGATGAATACCGATGCGGAAGGACGCTTGGTGCTGGCGGATGGTTTGATCGACGCCAGCGCGCAGAAACCGGAGCTGATTATTGATGCAGCTACGCTGACCGGTGCCGCGAAAACCGCCCTGGGTAACGATTATCACGCGTTGTTCAGCTTTGACGACAAGCTGGCTGCCCGTCTGCTGGCAAGCGCGGCACAAGAAAACGAGCCGTTCTGGCGTCTACCGTTGGCTGAGTTCCACCGTAGTCAGTTGCCATCTAACTTTGCTGAACTAAACAACACCGGTAGCGCGGCCTACCCGGCGGGTGCGAGCACGGCGGCGGGCTTCCTGTCCCATTTTGTGGAAAACTACCAGCAAGGCTGGCTGCACATCGACTGCTCTGCAACCTATCGCAAAGCGCCGGTTGAGCAGTGGTCTGCGGGCGCAACCGGTCTGGGTGTGCGCACCATCGCGAATCTGCTGACCGCATAATTCATGACTGTATTGCCGGATGGCGCGACGCTTATCCGGCCTACATGTATTCATCCAATTTGTGATCCTTATGACCGAAACAAAAAATGAATTAGAAACGTTGCTGGAACAAGCGGCGACAGAGCCTGCGCATCGACCGGCATTTTTCCGTACTTTACTTGAATCCACCGTTTGGGTGCCGGGTACTGCTGCAGAAGGCGAGGCGGTGGTTGAAGACAGCGCTCTCGATCTGCAGCACTGGGAAAAAGAAGACGGCACAACCGTGATCCCGTTCTTTACTTCCCTTGAGGCTTTGCAGCAGGCGGTTGAAGATGAGCAAGCATTTGTCGTTATGCCGGTGCGTACGTTGTTTGAAATGACGCTTGGTGAAACGCTGTTTCTCAACGCGAAACTGCCGACCGGCAAAGAGTTTATGCCTCGTGAAATCAGTCTGCTGATCGGTGAAGAGGGGAGTCCGCTAAGCACCCAGGAGGTTCTGGAAGGGGGGGAATCGCTGATCCTCTCTGAAGTCGCTGAACCGCCAGCGCAGATGATTGACTCGCTGACCACGCTGTTTAAAACCATCAAGCCGGTAAAACGTGCGTTTCTTTGCTCAATCAAAGAAAGTGCGGAAGCTCAGCCAAACCTGTTGATCGGGATTGAAGCTGACGGTGATATTGAAGAGATCATCCACGCTGCGGGCAGCGTCGCGACCGACACATTACCGGGCGATGAACCGATTGATATTTGCCAGGTGAAGAAAGGCGAGAAGGGTGTCAGCCACTTTATCACCGAGCATATCGCGCCGTTCTACGAACGCCGCTGGGGCGGCTTCCTGCGCGATTTTAAACAGAACCGGATTATCTGAGTAAAGGAAAGCCGCCCCGAAGGGCCACGGAGAATAATATCTCACGTTGTGAATAATTTCTCGGCTAACTAACTTGACTTTTACTCCCTTAAAAGGGAGTATTAAATCACTACGATGTGCCTGCGTTGCTATGGCAACACAGCCTGCCAGAAAGGCCGCGAACCGGACTGGCACAAAAAAACCGCTCAACTGAGCGGTTTTTTTGTCGGCGAAAAAGAAGGGTAAATCAGATTTTATTTAGCCTCAGTCGGTTCTACCGGTAAATCGTTGCGCGCTCCCCATTCGCTCCACGCCCCGTCATACAATGAGACGTTCGAAACATCCAGAGTGGCAAGCGCCAGTACCACCACGGCAGCCGTTACGCCGGAGCCGCAGCTGGCGATAATGGGGCGGTCAAAGCTCACGCCGTGGCTGAAGAAAATAGCATCCAGTTCGTCGGTAGTTTTCAGTTCGCCGTCACGAACCAGCTCTGTCCACGGTACGTTAAGCGCACCAGGCACATGACCACGCTTCAGACCAAGACGCGGCTCGTCAACTTCGGCATTAAAACGTGCAGCCGGGCGGGCATCGACGATCTGCGCCGTTTTTTCATGACTGGCCAGCAGCACATCAGTGACGCGCACCACGGCTTCAGGCGTAAATGCGGCGTTAAATTCGCCTTCGGGTAACTCCTCGTTTCCTTCCTGCAGCATTAGCTCATCGCGCTGCCAGCCAGCAAGACCGCCCGCCAGAATGGAGACATTCTCGACGCCAAAAGTCCGCAGCATCCACCATGCGCGGGGGGCGGAAAAAAGGTTGCCGTCATCGTAGACAACCAGATGTTTATCCTGATGAACACCCAATTCGCGCATCGCGACAGCGAAGGCTTCCGGGCGCGGCATCATGTGCGGCAACGGCGAGGTATGGTCAGAAAGCGCTTCAATATCAAAAAAAACGGCGCCAGGAATATGACCCGCACGATACTCCTCGCCAACATCGCGATCTTCCTGACCTGGAGGTGCCATCCGGGCATCAAGGATTTGTATTTCCGGGTCGTCAATGTGTTCGGCAAGCCAGTCGGCAGCGACAAAGAAGGCGGTGGTCATAGGCATCTCCATTTTTACCAGGTTTTGGCAAATTGTCGGACGTTTAGTGCAAAGCGACAAGTAAAAGAGGCTGATTTGGCAGGCGAATCCACATTAATCACGAAAATTAGGACAACGTTGTTCATTTACTGGCTTCCACAGCCAGAAAACTAACGCATAATAGTTGTTCTACGTAGCTAACGGGCCACTACGGCCAGGGATGAACAATGAAACATTTACGCGTAGCGGCCTGCATGCTGATGCTGGCACTTGTCGGGTGCGATAATAATAACGAAAAATCGACGACGGCTGCGAAGCCGGATGCACCTGCGCCGCAGACCGCGCCCGCAAAAGACAAGGCTCAGTTAGAAAAGCTGATGCAACAAAGTCAGGGCAAGTCGCTGACGCTGTTGGATGCCTCAGAGGTCCAACTCGACGGCGTAGCAACGCTCGTATTGACCTTCTCCATTCCCCTCGATCCGGAACAAGATTTTTCCCGTGTAGTGCACGTTGTCGATAAAAAAAGCGGCAAAGTCGATGGGGCGTGGGAACTGGCGCCAAACCTGAAAGAGCTACGCTTACGCCACCTCGAACCTAACCGGGAACTGGTGGTTACCATTGAGCGTGATTTACTGGCGCTGAATAAAGCGACGTTTGGCATCGATTATGAAAAAAACATCACCACGCGTGACGTCCAGCCGAGCGTAGGCTTCGCCAGTCGCGGTTCGCTACTGCCGGGAAAAGTGATTGAAGGGCTGCCGGTGATGGCGCTCAACGTTAACAGTGTGGATGTGAATTTTTATCGCGTGAAGCCAGAGTCGCTTGGCGCGTTCGTCAGCCAGTGGGAATACCGCAATTCGTTGTCGAACTGGGAATCCGATAATCTGCTGAAAATGGCGGAACTGGTCTATACCGGACGCTTTGATCTCAACCCTGCGCGTAACACGCGCGAAAAGCTATTGCTCCCGCTGAGCGAAATCAAACCGTTGCAGCAGGCCGGCGTTTACATCGCGGTGATGAATCAGGCCGGAAAATACAACTACAGTAATGCCGCGACGCTGTTTACGCTCAGCGATATTGGTGTATCGGCGCATCGCTACCACAATCAACTGGATGTCTTTACGCAGAGTCTGGAAAACGGCGCAGCGCAGCAGGGCATTGAAGTCACATTACTCAACGAAAAAGGGCAGACGCTGGCGCAAGCCACCAGCGACGCACAGGGTCATGTACAGCTTAAGACTGATAAAGAAGCTGCCTTATTGCTGGCCCGCAAAGACGGGCAGACCACGCTGCTTGACCTGAAACTTCCGGCGTTGGATCTGGCTGAGTTTGATATTGCCGGCGCGCCGGGATACAGCAAACAGTTCTTTATGTTTGGTCCGCGCGATCTCTATCGCCCCGGTGAAACGGTGATCCTCAATGGATTACTACGTGACAGCGACGGTAAAACGTTACCCGACCAGCCGGTGAAGCTGGAAGTCGTTAAGCCCGACGGACAGGTTTTACGCTCGGTTGTCAGCCAGCCGGAGAACGGTCTGTACCGCTTTAGCTGGCCGCTGGACAGCAGCGCGCCGACCGGGATGTGGCATATTCGCGCCAATACTGGCGACAACCAGACGCGGATGTGGGATTTCCACGTCGAAGATTTTATGCCAGAGCGGATGGCGCTCAATCTCACCGCCAGCAAAATGCCGGTAGCGCCAACTGATGAAGTGAAATTCTCGGTGGTGGGTTACTACCTGTACGGCGCGCCCGCCAACGGCAACGCGCTGCAAGGGCAGCTTTTCTTGCGGCCATTGCGCGAGGCGGTGCAGGCGTTGCCAGGGTTCCAGTTTGGTAATATTGCCGAAGAAAACCTTTCCCGCAGCCTTGATGAAGTTCAGCTCACGCTGGACGATCACGGTCGTGGCGAAGTGACCACCGCCAGCCAGTGGCAGGAGACGCACTCCCCGTTACAGGTGGTGTTGCAAGCCAGCCTGCTGGAGTCGGGTGGCCGCCCGGTGACGCGTCGGGTTGAGCAAGCCATCTGGCCTGCGGATACGCTGCCGGGGATTCGACCACAGTTTGCGGCGAAAGCCGTTTATGATTATCGCACTGACACCACGGTGAACCAGCCTATCGTCGATGAAGACAGCAATGCCGCTTTCGATATCGTTTATGCCGATGCACAAGGCGATAAAAAAGCGGTGTCCGGCTTGCAGGTGCGTTTGATCCGGGAACGTCGTGATTATTACTGGAACTGGACTGAAGGCGAGGGCTGGCAATCACAGTTTGATCAAAAAGATCTGATCGAAGGTGAGCAGACGCTGGATCTTAAGGCCGATGAAACCGGTAAAGTGAGCTTCCCGGTTGAGTGGGGTGCCTATCGTCTGGAAGTAAAAGCGCCGAATGATGCGGTGAGCAGCGTGCGCTTCTGGGCCGGTTATAGCTGGCAGGATAATAGCGACGGCAGTGGCTCTGTTCGTCCCGATCGTGTAACCCTGAAACTGGATAAACCCGGCTATCGTCCTGGCGATACCATGAAGCTGCATATTGCCGCCCCCGCGGCTGGCAAAGGTTATGCGATGGTGGAGTCCAGCGAAGGACCGCTGTGGTGGCAAGAAATAGACGTGCCTGCGAATGGCCTGGATCTCACTATTCCGGTCGATAAAACCTGGAATCGCCACGATTTGTATCTCAGTGCGCTGGTGGTTCGTCCTGGCGACAAATCCCGTTCGGCGACGCCAAAACGGGCGGTTGGGTTGCTGCATTTACCGTTGGGCGATGAAAATCGTCGTCTGGGACTGGCGCTGGAAAGTCCGGCGAAAATACGTCCAAATCAGCCGTTAACCGTCAAGATTAAAGCCAGCGTTAAAAATGGCGACGTGCCAAAGCAGGTTAACGTACTGGTCTCTGCCGTTGATAGCGGGGTGTTGAACATCACCGATTACGTCACGCCCGACCCATGGCAGGCGTTTTTCGGGCAAAAACGCTATGGCGCGGATATTTATGATATTTACGGTCAGGTTATCGAAGGGCAAGGTCGTCTGGCGGCGCTGCGCTTTGGTGGCGATGGCGATGAGTTAAAGCGTGGCGGTAAGCCTCCGGTCAATCACGTCAATATCGTGGCGCAACAGGCGTTGCCGGTCACGCTTAACGAGCAGGGCGAAGGTACGGTGACGTTACCGATTGGTGATTTCAACGGCGAGCTGCGGGTCATGGCGCAGGCCTGGACGGCGGATGACTTTGGCAGCAGCGAAAGCAAAGTGATTGTCGCCGCGCCGGTGATTGCTGAACTGAACATGCCGCGCTTTTTGGCCGGGGGAGATACTTCGCGCCTGACGCTGGACGTGACCAACCTGACCGATAAACCGCAGACGCTGAATATTAAGCTCGCGGCCAGTGGTTTACTGGAACTGATAGGGCAAGATCCTACGCCTGTGAATCTGGCGCCAGGCGTACGGACTACGCTGTTTATTCCGGTGCGCGCGCGGGAAGGCTTTGGCGAGGGCGACATTCAGGCGCAGATTAGCGGTCTGTCCCTGCCAGGGGAAACGCTGCCTGTGCAGCACAAACAGTGGAAGATTGGCGTGCGTCCGGCGTTTCCCGCGCAAACCGTCAATAATGGCATTGCGCTCCAGCCGGGGGCAACCTGGCAGCTGCCAGGCGAAGAGTTGGCTAATTTCTCTCCTGTGACAATGCAGGGGCAACTGCTGTTCAGCGGTAAGCCGCCGCTTAATCTGGCGCGCTACATCCGTGAACTGAAAGCTTACCCTTACGGTTGCCTTGAGCAAACGGCGAGCGGGTTGTTCCCTTCTTTATACACCAATGCCGCGCAACTGAAGGCATTAGGTATCGCGGGCGACAGTGATGAAAAACGCCGTGCGGCAGTAGAGATTGGCATCTCCCGTTTACTGCAAATGCAGCGCGATAACGGCGGTTTTGCGCTGTGGGATAAGAACGGATCAGAAGAGTACTGGCTGACCGCGTATGTAATGGATTTCCTCGTCCGTGCGAACGAACAAGGCTACAGCGTCCCGGTTGAGGTGATTAACCGGGGTAATGAGCGGCTGCTGCGTTATTTGCAGGATCCGGGGATGATGTCGATTCGTTATACTGATGACTCGTCTGCAAGCCGGTTTGCTGTACAGGCCTACGCCGCGCTGGTGCTGGCTCGTCAGCAAAAAGCCCCGCTTGGCGCACTGCGTGAAATCTGGGAGCGCCGCGCTCAGGCGGCTTCTGGTTTACCGCTGTTGCAACTGGGGATCGCGCTGAAAAACATGGGCGATGCTAATCGTAGTGAACAGGCGCTTACGTTGGCGCTGAATACTCCGCGTCGCGATGCACAGCAGTGGATGGCGGATTACGGCAGTCAGCTACGCGACAACGCGCTGATGCTGGCCTTGCTGGAAGAGAACAAGCTCAAACCTGAAGAGCAGAATACGTTGCTGAATACCTTGTCAGAACAGGCCTTTGGTCAGCGCTGGCTTTCTACTCAGGAAAATAATGCGTTGTTCCTTGCCGCACGTACGCTACAGGATTTACCTGGCACGTGGCAGGTGCAAACATCACTCTCTGAACAGCCGTTATCAGGTGAGAAATCGCAAACCCGGAATCTGGATGCCGACGAGCTGTCCACGCTGAGCGTCACGAATACCGGTAATCTGCCGCTGTGGCTGCGTCTGGATGTCAGCGGGTATCCGCAAACCTCACCCACGCCTGCCAGCAACGTCCTGCATATTGAACGTCAGATCCTGGGACTCGACGGGAGCAGCAAATCACTGGATTCTCTGCGCAGCGGCGAGCTGGTGCTGGTCTGGCTGGAGGTGAAAGCCAGCCAGAACGTGCCGGATGCGTTGGTCGTCGACTTACTGCCTGCCGGACTGGAGCTGGAAAACCAAAATCTGGCCAACGGCAGCGCCAGCCTGCAGGATAGCGGTAGCGAAGTGGCGAATCTGCTCAATCAGATGCAGCAGGCGGATATCCAGCATATTGAGTTCCGAGACGATCGCTTTGTTGCTGCGGTGGCGGTCAATGAAGGACAGCCGGTTACGCTGATGTACCTGGCGCGGGCAGTAACGCCGGGGACGTATCAGGTTCCCGTCCCACAGGTGGAATCAATGTATGTTCCACAGTGGCGGGCAACCGGTGCGGCAGAGGGGCTTTTGATTGTCAGACCGTAAATGATGCGCAGGTTGGGTAAACGCGGCTGCTGGCTCTGGCTGGCAGTCGTTGCGCTAGTGTTGGTGACGGCAATTTGGGCGGCAGATAAAATCTGGCCACTGCCGCTTCACGAGGTGGATCCCGCACGTGTCGTGGTGGCGTACGATGGTACGCCTCTCTGGCGCTTCGCCGACGCGGACGGTATCT
Source organism: Citrobacter sp. wls710 (assembly GCF_005281115.1). Lineage (NCBI taxonomy): Bacteria > Pseudomonadati > Pseudomonadota > Gammaproteobacteria > Enterobacterales > Enterobacteriaceae > Citrobacter > Citrobacter sp. wls710. The sequence goes on along the minus strand of NZ_SZXD01000025.1, from coordinate 95,211 downwards.
GGCGTTATCCGGTGACGATTGATGAGGTATCACCCCGCTACCTTGAGGCCTTAATCAACTACGAAGACCGCTGGTTCTGGAAACATCCTGGCGTCAATCCATTTTCAGTGCTGCGCGCCGCATGGCAGGACCTCTCCTCAGGGCGTGTTGTTTCGGGCGGCAGTACGCTCACCATGCAGGTGGCACGTTTACTCGACCCCCACCCACGCACCTTTGGCGGCAAGTTTCGCCAGCTCTGGCGCGCTTTGCAGCTGGAATGGCATCTGTCCAAGCGCGACATTCTGACGCTGTATCTTAACCGTGCGCCGTTTGGCGGCACGTTGCAAGGTGTGGGCGCAGCAAGCTGGGCCTATCTTGGCAAATCGCCTGCACAACTGAGCTACTCCGACGCCGCACTGCTGGCTGTGCTGCCACAGGCGCCGAGTCGTCTGCGTCCGGACCGTTGGCCGGACCGCGCTGAAGCGGCGCGTAATAAAGTGCTCGAACGTATGGCAATTCAGGGCATTTGGCCCGCAAAACAGGTGCAGGAGTCACGCGAAGAGCCGGTCTGGCTGGCTCCCAGGCAGATGCCGCAGTTAGCGCCGTTATTTTCGCGCATGATGCTGGGAAAAAGCCGCAGCGACAAAATCGTGACAACCCTTGACGCCGGGTTGCAGCGGCAACTTGAAGAACTGGCGCAAAACTGGAAAGGGCGGTTACCGGCGCGTAGTTCGCTGGCGATGATTGTGGTCGATCATACCGATATGAGCGTGCGTGGCTGGGTGGGGTCAGTTGATATGAATGATGACTCCCGCTTTGGTCATGTGGATATGGTGAATGCGATCCGCTCACCGGGATCGGTGCTGAAGCCGTTTATCTATGGTCTGGCGCTGGATGACGGATTAATTCATCCCGCTTCGTTGTTGCAGGATGTACCACGGCGAACCGGTGATTATCGACCGGGGAATTTTGACAGTGGTTTTCACGGACCGGTAAGCATGAGTGAGGCGCTGGTACGTTCACTGAATTTACCCGCGGTCCAGGTACTGGAAGCCTATGGTCCGAAGCGTTTTGCCGCATCGTTACGTAACGTCGGTTTACCGTTATATCTGCCTGCAGGGGCTGCGCCGAATCTGTCGCTGATTTTGGGCGGTGCGGGGGCAAGGCTTGATGATATGGCGGCGGCTTATAGCGCCTTTGCCCGCCACGGGAAGGCGGGTAAACTGCGCCTGCAGCCGTCAGACCCGCTACTGGAGCGCCCGCTGATGTCGGCTGGTGCGGCGTGGATTATTCGCCGGATTATGGCTGACGAAGCACAACCGCTACCGGATAACGCACTGAGCAGAGTGGTTCCGCTGGCGTGGAAAACGGGCACCAGCTATGGCTATCGCGATGCGTGGGCGATTGGGATTAACGCCCGTTATGTGATTGGCATCTGGACCGGCAGGCCCGACGGTACGCCGGTGGTGGGGCAGTTTGGCTTTGCCAGCGCCGTACCGCTGCTCAATCAGGTCAACAATCTTCTGCTCTCTCGCGGGACGAATCAGCCGGAAGATCCTCGTCCTGAATCCGTTAGCCGCGGCGTGGTATGTTGGCCGGGCGGGCAATCTCTTGCGGCTGGAGACAGCAACTGTCGCCGCCGTCTGGCAACCTGGTTATTGGAAGGCAGTCAGCCGCCAACGCTGTTATTACCCGAGCAGGAAGGCGTTAACGGCATTCGTTTCCCTGTCTGGCTGGACGGCGAGGGCAAACGCGTGGCGGCGGATTGCCCACAGGCGCGCGAACAGACGCTTATCGTATGGCCGTTGCCGCTGGAGCCATGGCTGCCGGAATCAGAGCGCCGTGGGGCAAGATTACCGCCTGTTTCTGCCACATGTCCGCCGTTGGGGCAGGATCCCGCGTTACCGTTGCAGTTGACAGGTCTGCGCGATGGCGCGATTGTGAAGCGTTTACCTGGTTCTCCAGAGGCTTCATTGCCGGTGCAAACCAGCGGTGGAACAGGCGAGCGCTGGTGGTTTCTTAACGGACAACGTCTGGACGAGCGCGGGCGTCACCTGACGCTACGTCTGACGGTCAAAGGGGATTACCAACTGCTGGTGATGGATGACGCCGGACAGGTGGCGACGGTGAGATTTTCGTTGCAGTAGACCAGTTGCTGACTATTTGTTGCTAAAACTCATCTTATTTTAAAGAAATGTTACCTTCATCAATAGTCAATTGCCGGGATGCTCTTTATAATCCGCGCCAGGTCGTACATCTATATAGACAACAACAGAACATATTACAGAGGTTATCAATGGCTATTGAACGTACTTTTTCCATCATTAAACCAAACGCGGTGGCAAAAAACGTTATTGGGAGCATCTTTGCGCGCTTTGAAGCTGCAGGGTTCAAGATTGTCGGGACTAAAATGCTGCACCTGACCGTTGAGCAGGCGCGTGGCTTCTATGCTGAGCACGACGGCAAGCCGTTCTTTGACGGTTTGGTTGAATTCATGACCTCCGGTCCGATCGTTGTTTCAGTTCTGGAAAGCGAAAATGCCGTACAGCGTCATCGCGATCTGCTGGGCGCTACCAACCCGGCGAACGCGCTGGCCGGTACCCTGCGTGCCGACTACGCTGACAGCTTCACCGAGAACGGGACTCACGGTTCTGATTCCGTTGAATCTGCCGCTCGCGAAATCGCCTATTTCTTTGGTGAGGGCGAGGTTTGCCCGCGTACGCGCTAATCTCCTGCGTCTATAACGCCGTTGAGATGAATTAGCGATTTACATATTATTTTCGCTAATGCTTCGTGCAAACGTGGCATCCCTGCGCCAGACTTTGTACAATGCAACGCCCCGGAAGAGCAGACCGCTTGCCGGGGCGTTTCTTTTTAACCCTCCACGGGCCACAACGTGTAACAACGAGGCCGGAAAAAATTATGTCTGAATTAGTTAACACCTCTGAAGTCGTCATTCCTGCGGTTCCAAATAAAAATGGAAAAATTAACCTGCTGGATCTGAACCGTCAGCAAATGCGCGAATTCTTCAAAGAGATGGGCGAAAAGCCGTTTCGTGCCGATCAGGTCATGAAGTGGATGTACCACTATTGCAGCGACAACTTTGATGACATGACTGACATCAATAAGGTGCTGCGCAACAAGCTGAAAGAAGTCGCTGAAATTCGCGCCCCGGAAGTGGTGGAAGAGCAGCGTTCCTCTGACGGCACGATCAAATGGGCTATCGCGGTTGGCGATCAGCGCGTTGAAACTGTTTATATTCCTGAAGACGATCGCGCGACCCTGTGTGTTTCTTCACAGGTTGGTTGTGCATTAGAGTGTAAATTCTGCTCTACGGCGCAACAGGGATTTAACCGTAACCTGCGAGTGTCGGAAATCATTGGCCAGGTTTGGCGTGCGGCGAAAATCGTTGGCGCGGTCAAAGCAACGGGCGTACGTCCTATCACCAACGTGGTGATGATGGGGATGGGCGAGCCGCTGCTCAACCTGACTAACGTGGTGCCGGCGATGGAAATCATGCTGGATGACTTCGGTTTCGGGCTGTCCAAGCGTCGCGTTACGCTTTCCACCTCAGGGGTTGTACCTGCGTTGGATAAGCTGGGCGATATGATTGACGTCGCGCTGGCGATCTCTCTGCATGCGCCAAACGATGAAATTCGTGACGAAATTGTGCCTATCAACAAAAAGTACAATATCGAAACGTTCCTCGGGGCAGTACGTCGTTACCTGGAGAAATCCAACGCCAACCAGGGTCGTGTGACCATTGAGTATGTCATGTTGGATCACATCAATGACGGTACCGAACACGCGCATCAACTGGCTGAACTGCTGAAAGATACACCGTGTAAGATCAACCTGATCCCATGGAACCCGTTCCCTGGCGCACCGTATGGTCGTAGCTCTAACAGCCGTATCGATCGTTTCTCCAAAGTGTTGATGAGCTATGGTTTCACCACCATCGTGCGTAAAACACGTGGCGATGACATCGATGCAGCCTGCGGTCAATTGGCCGGCGATGTTATCGACCGTACCAAGCGTACTCTGCGCAAGCGTATGCAGGGTGATGCTATCGACATCAAAACCGTTTGATGTCGAGTGCACTACGGTATAATTCATGTACCGTAGTGCAATGTAAGCCAGATGAGGTTCTTTGGTTGTTGTCGTCAGGTCAATAATAACGGTGCGTTTTTGTCGACTTTAAGGCAGTATGTAACGGCGCAACAAGAGTTTAGCCCTCAGGTTTACGCTTTTTTGTCATTGGTAGTCTGACCGTTTTATACTGTCTGACGAAGGTTAACTGACCAGATGTTTCGCGGTGTGGGTGAGCATTGTGACTCGCCGGCGCCAGAACCCAAATTTACGCAGCTGTAGCGAATGAATACTGAAGCCACGCACGACAAAAATGAAGCACTCTCCACCGGCGTTCGTCTGCGCAATGCCCGTGAACAACTCGGATTCAGCCAGCAGGCAGTCGCGGAGCGACTGTGCCTGAAGGTCTCCACGGTACGCGATATTGAAGAAGATAAGGCACCAGCCGATCTCGCTTCAACATTCCTGCGTGGGTACATCCGTTCTTATGCGCGTCTGGTGCATATTCCTGAAGAAGAACTGTTGCCAGGGCTGGAAAAACAGGCTCCAATTCGTCCTGCTAAAGTCGCGCCGATGCAGAGCTTCTCGCTCGGTAAGCGTCGTAAAAAGCGCGATGGCTGGTTAATGACCTTCACCTGGCTGGTGCTGTTTGTCGTTGTCGGACTGACAGGGGCCTGGTGGTGGCAGAACCATAAAGCGCAGCAGGAAGAGATCAGCACCATGGCCGATCAATCTTCCGCTGAACTGAATGCCGGTAAAGACACTGCGCAGAATGTACCGTTAGATACCAGCGCCGCAGCAGGTCAGGAGACAACTCCGGCTGCGGGCGATGGCGTGGTGGCGGACGCAGCGCCAGCGACTGATGCCCCGACAGCCCCGGCACCAGCCGCGGATGCGCAACAGAACGCCGTAGTGGCGCCTTCTCAGGCTAACGTCGATACCGCAACCGCCGCGCCAACAGCGCCAGCGAATGCGGCACCGCTGCCGACTGACCAGGCGGGTGTGACTACCCCAGCAGCCGATCCTAACGCGCTGGTAATGAATTTTACCGCTGATTGCTGGCTGGAAGTGACCGATGCGACCGGTAAAAAACTGTTCAGCGGTATGCAGCGTAAAGACGGCAATCTCAATCTGACCGGTCAGGCGCCGTACAAACTGAAAATTGGCGCTCCGGCGGCAGTGCAGATTCAGTTCCAGGGGAAACCTGTCGATCTGAGTCGTTTTATCAGAACTAACCAGGTTGCACGTCTGACCGTTAATGCCGAACAATCACCGGCTCAGTAACAGACGGCAATGCGGGAGATTTTTTAATGCATAACCAGGCTCCAATTCAACGTAGAAAATCGACACGCATTTACGTTGGGAATGTGCCGATCGGCGATGGCGCGCCCATCGCCGTACAGTCTATGACCAATACGCGTACCACTGACGTGGAAGCTACGGTTAATCAGATTAAAGCGCTGGAACGCGTAGGCGCAGACATTGTTCGCGTCTCTGTACCGACAATGGATGCCGCAGAAGCGTTCAAGCTGATCAAACAGCAGGTTAATGTACCGCTGGTTGCCGATATTCACTTCGATTACCGCATTGCGCTGAAAGTCGCGGAATACGGTGTCGATTGCCTGCGTATTAACCCAGGCAATATCGGTAATGAAGAGCGTATCCGCATGGTGGTTGACTGCGCGCGCGATAAAAATATCCCTATCCGCATCGGCGTAAACGCCGGCTCGCTGGAAAAAGATCTGCAAGAAAAATACGGTGAACCGACGCCGCAGGCGCTGCTGGAATCCGCTATGCGTCATGTGGATCATCTGGATCGTCTGAACTTCGATCAATTCAAAGTCAGCGTTAAAGCCTCTGACGTTTTCCTCGCCGTAGAATCCTATCGCCTGCTGGCGAAACAGATCGATCAACCGCTGCACCTGGGGATCACCGAAGCCGGTGGCGCACGTAGCGGGGCGGTGAAATCCGCGATCGGTTTAGGATTGCTGCTATCCGAAGGGATCGGCGATACGCTGCGTGTTTCTCTGGCCGCCGATCCGGTGGAAGAGATCAAAGTGGGCTTCGATATTCTGAAATCGCTGCGCATTCGCGCGCGCGGGATCAACTTTATCGCTTGTCCAACCTGCTCACGTCAGGAATTCGACGTTATCGGTACGGTTAACGCGCTGGAGCAACGTCTGGAAGATATCATTACGCCAATGGATGTTTCGATCATCGGCTGCGTGGTAAACGGTCCTGGCGAAGCGCTGGTTTCTACGCTGGGCGTGACGGGCGGTAACAAGAAAAGCGGCCTGTACGAAGACGGTGTGCGTAAGGACAGACTCGACAACGACGATATGATCACGCAGCTTGAAGCCCGTATTCGCGCCAAAGCGAGTATCCTGGACGAAGCGCGTCGTATCGACGTGCAGCAGCTTGAAAAATAACAACGTGATGGGAAGCGGCGTGCTTCCCGTGTATGATTGAACCCGCATGGCGCCCGCATTGTTCGGGTTAGCGCTGAGGGTTCATTTTTATATTCATAAAGAGAATAAACGTGGCAAAAAACATTCAAGCCATTCGCGGCATGAACGATTATCTGCCTGGCGAAACCGCCATCTGGCAGCGCATTGAAGGCACTCTCAAAAACGTGCTCGGTAGCTACGGTTACAGTGAAATCCGCTTGCCGATTGTAGAGCAGACCCCGTTATTCAAACGCGCGATCGGTGAAGTCACCGACGTGGTTGAAAAAGAGATGTATACCTTTGAGGACAGAAATGGCGACAGCCTGACTCTGCGTCCTGAAGGGACAGCGGGCTGCGTACGCGCCGGCATCGAACATGGTCTCCTGTACAATCAGGAACAGCGTCTGTGGTATATCGGGCCGATGTTCCGCCACGAACGTCCGCAGAAAGGACGCTATCGTCAGTTCCATCAGTTGGGTGTCGAAGTGTTTGGCCTGCAGGGTCCGGACATCGATGCTGAACTGATTATGTTGACCGCTCGCTGGTGGCGCGCGCTGGGTATATCTCAGCATGTCAGCCTGGAGCTGAACTCAATTGGTTCTCTTGAAGCCCGCGCTAACTACCGTGATGCGCTGGTCGCCTACCTGGAACAGCATAAAGAGAAGCTGGACGAAGACTGCAAGCGTCGCATGTACACTAACCCGCTGCGTGTGCTTGACTCCAAAAACCCAGAAGTGCAGGCGCTGCTCAACGATGCACCTGCGCTGGGTGATTATCTTGATGACGACTCTCGCGAGCATTTCGCGGGTCTGTGCAAACTGCTGGAATCCGCAGGGATTGCCTACACCGTCAATCAGCGTCTGGTTCGTGGCCTTGATTACTACAACCGCACCGTATTTGAGTGGGTTACCAGCAGTCTTGGCTCGCAGGGTACCGTGTGTGCCGGTGGTCGTTACGACGGTCTGGTAGAGCAACTTGGCGGTCGCGCAACGCCTGCTGTGGGCTTCGCCATGGGCCTGGAACGACTTGTTTTATTAGTTCAGGCAGTTAATCCGGAATTTATTGCCTCCCCTGTTGTCGATATATACCTGGTTGCCTCAGGCACAGACACGCAGTCGGCGGCAATGCGGCTTGCAGAACGTCTGCGTGATGAAGTTCCTGGTGTGAAACTGATGACCAACCACGGCGGCGGCAACTTTAAGAAACAGTTTGCCCGTGCCGATAAGTGGGGCGCCCGCGTTGCACTGGTACTGGGTGAGTCCGAAGTGGCTGACGGTACCGTTGTAGTGAAGGATTTGCGCTCTGGTGAGCAAACGGCAGTAGCGCAGGATGGCGTTGCCGCGCATTTGCGCACTCTACTGGGCTAAGGAGAAGGACAGCGTGGAAATTTACGAGAACGAACACGACCAGGTTGATGCGGTAAAACGCTTCTTTGCCGAAAACGGCAAAGCGCTGGCGGTTGGGATAATTTTAGGGGTTGGCGCGCTGGTTGGCTGGCGTTACTGGACCAGCCATCAGACGGAGTCCGCACGCTCTGCTTCTCTGGCATACCAAAATACGGTGACCGCGGTTAGTGCGGGTAAAGCGGATAGCATTCCTGCGGCAGAGAAATTTGCCGCAGAGAATAAAAATACCTACGGCGCGTTAGCTTCACTGGAACTTGCGCAGCAGTTTGTTGACCAAAATGAACTTGAGAAAGCCGCCAGCCAGCTGCAACAAGGCCTGGCTGCAACCAGCGATGATAATCTCAAAGCGGTGATTAACCTGCGTCTGGCTCGTGTTCAGGTTCAGCTTAAACAGGCTGATACCGCGCTGAAAACACTCGACACCATTAAAGGTGAAGGGTGGACGGCCATTGTTGCCGATCTGCGCGGTGAAGCGTTGCTGAGCAAGGGCGACAAACAAGGTGCGCGTAGCGCATGGGAAGCGGGTGTGAAAAGCGATGCCTCTCCTGCTCTGAGCGAAATGATGCAGATGAAAATCAATAATTTGTCCATCTGAGAGGGACCCGATGCAATTGCGTAAATTACTTCTGCCAGGGCTGCTTTCCGTTACCCTATTGAGCGGCTGTTCACTGTTTAGTGGCGAAGAAGATGTCGTTAAGATGTCCCCATTACCGGTGGTTGAAAACCAGTTTACTCCGTCTACGGACTGGAGCACTTCCGTGGGCAACGGTATTGGTGATTTCTATTCCAATCTTCATCCTGCGCTGGCGGATAACGTTGTCTATGCAGCCGATCGCGCAGGTGTCGTGAAAGCGTTGAACGCAGACGACGGCAAAGAAGTGTGGTCTGTTAATCTGGGTGAGAAAGACGGTTGGTTCTCCCGTGCATCTGCACAGCTTTCTGGCGGCGTAACCGTGTCCGGTGGTCATGTTTACATTGGCAGTGAAAAAGCGCAGGTTTATGCGTTGAATACCAGCGATGGTACCACCGCATGGCAGACGAAAGTTGCCGGTGAAGCGCTGTCTCGTCCGGTTGTGAGCGATGGCGTGGTATTAATCCGCACCAGTAACGGTCAATTGCAGGCGTTGAACGAAGCTGACGGCGCCATCAAGTGGACCGTTAACCTCGATATGCCATCCCTGTCTCTGCGTGGCGAATCTGCCCCTGCGACGGCCTTTGGCGCAGCTATTGTTGGTGGTGATAACGGTCGCGTAAGCGCCGTGCTGATGCAGCAGGGTCAGATGATTTGGCAGCAACGTATTTCTCAAGCGACAGGCCCAACGGAAATCGATCGTCTGAGTGACGTTGATACCACGCCGGTTATCGTCAATGGCGTTGTTTACGCGCTGGCTTATAATGGTAACCTGACCGCGCTGGATCTGCGCAGTGGCCAGATTATGTGGAAACGTGAACTGGGCTCGGTGAATGATTTCATCGTCGACGGAAACCGTATCTACCTGGTCGATCAAAACGACCGCATCCTGGCGCTGACTACCGACGGCGGCGTGACGCTGTGGACGCAAAGCGATCTGCTGCACCGTCTGCTGACGTCTCCGGTATTGTATAACGGCAATTTAGTTGTGGGCGATAGCGAAGGCTACCTGCACTGGATTAACGTTGAAGATGGTCGCTTTGTTGCCCAGCAGAAAGTCGACAGCTCCGGTTTCCTGACTGAGCCAGTCTCTGCTGATGGTAAACTGCTGATCCAGGCGAAAGACGGTACGCTGTACTCTATTACGCGTTAATCGTCCTGGCCGCTCGCTTTGAAAAACGGCTCCTGGTGCAGGGGCCGTTTTACTGTTTTTAACAACGGCGCAAAAATGTGCGCGTTGTCTGATGATTTTTTAAATGAGGCTTTAAACATGGTACCTGTGGTCGCGCTTGTCGGGCGCCCTAACGTTGGCAAATCCACGTTATTTAACCGTCTAACTCGCACCCGAGATGCGCTGGTTGCGGATTTCCCGGGTCTGACTCGTGACCGTAAGTACGGTCGTGCGGAAATTGAAGGCCGCGAGTTTATCTGCATTGATACCGGCGGTATTGATGGCACCGAAGACGGTGTTGAAACCCGCATGGCTGAACAGTCTCTGTTGGCTATCGAAGAAGCGGACGTTGTGCTGTTTATGGTGGATGCGCGTGCTGGCCTGATGCCAGCGGATGAAGCCATTGCTAAACATCTGCGTTCACGCCAGAAACCGACGTTCCTGGTGGCCAACAAAACTGACGGACTGGATCCCGATCAGGCGGTTGTTGATTTCTACTCGCTGGGTCTGGGTGAAATTTATCCGATTGCTGCCTCCCATGGTCGCGGCGTTCTCAGCCTGCTGGAGCATGTTCTGCTGCCGTGGATGGATGACGTTGCGCCGCAGGAAGAAGTCGATGAAGATGCGGAATATTGGGCGCAACTGGAAGCCAAAGAAAACGGTGAAGAAGAGCCTGAAGACGACTTCAACCCGCAGGATCTGCCGATCAAACTGGCGATTGTGGGTCGTCCGAACGTAGGTAAGTCCACATTGACTAACCGTATTCTGGGCGAAGACCGCGTGGTGGTTTACGACATGCCTGGGACCACGCGTGACAGCATTTATATTCCGATGCAACGCGACGAACGTGAATATGTGCTGATCGACACCGCGGGCGTGCGTAAGCGCGGGAAAATTACCGAAGCGGTAGAAAAATTCTCAGTCATCAAAACGCTGCAGGCGATTGAAGATGCCAACGTGGTCATGCTGGTGATTGATGCGCGGGAAGGTATTTCCGATCAGGACCTGTCGCTGTTGGGCTTTATCCTCAATAGTGGGCGCTCACTTGTTATTGTCGTCAACAAATGGGACGGCCTGACGCAGGAAGTGAAAGAGCAGGTCAAGGAAACGCTGGACTTCCGTCTGGGCTTTATTGATTTTGCGCGTGTACACTTTATCTCTGCACTGCACGGTAGCGGCGTCGGTAATCTGTTTGAATCGGTCCGCGAAGCGTACGACAGCTCGACCCGTCGCGTTAGTACCGCGATGTTGACGCGTATCATGACCATGGCGGTAGAAGATCATCAGCCGCCGCTGGTACGTGGTCGTCGCGTGAAGCTGAAATATGCCCATGCCGGCGGTTATAACCCGCCGATTGTGGTGATTCATGGTAATCAGGTGAAAGATCTGCCGGATTCATATAAGCGCTATCTGATGAACTACTTCCGCAAAACTCTGGACGTGATGGGGACACCGATTCGCATTCAGTTCAAAGAAGGGGAAAACCCGTTTGCGAATAAACGTAATACGCTGACGCCGACCCAGATGCGTAAACGTAAGCGTTTGATTAAGCACATTAAAAAAAGCAAATAATCGTTGCTGATGTTGATAAAAACCCGCGCTTGTCGCGGGTTTTTTTTCGGTATTCCATCGCCAGCTTCAGCCCGTGCGATGTCAATCACTATTCGTTTTTTACCAAGTTTAAATCTAAGAAAGTAGACATTTGTCGAGTTTTCATCTTAAAGTCCGGGGGCTGGTACTAGACAAAACTAGCCTTAAGTTATCAAATGGTTAAATAACTTTTCGCCGCATGTAAAAAATCGGTCAGATACGTAACTGGCTGGCGTACATCGCGGTGTTTACACGCACGACGACATAACTTTCGGGAGAATTATGCAATCCTCTGTTAATCAAAAAGAAAGCCGAACTTTCTTCGGTCATCCTTATCCGCTCGGCTCGCTGTTCTTCACAGAGATGTGGGAGCGTTTCTCGTTTTATGGCATTCGCCCATTACTGATCCTGTTTATGGCGGCTACCGTCTATGACGGCGGCATGGGGCTGGCGCGTGAAAACGCCTCGGCGATTGTGGGTATCTTTGCCGGTACGATGTATCTCGCTGCGCTGCCGGGTGGTTGGCTGGCGGATAACTGGCTCGGCCAACAGAAAGCGGTATGGTACGGCTCCATCCTGATTGCGCTTGGTCATCTGTCGATTGCGCTTTCGGCCATTATGGGTAACAACCTGTTCTTTATCGGCCTGATGTTTATCGTGCTCGGTTCCGGTCTGTTTAAGACCTGTATTTCGGTCATGGTTGGCACATTGTATAAAAAAGGCGATGCGCGTCGTGATGGCGGTTTCTCGCTGTTTTACATGGGCATCAATATGGGATCATTCATCGCCCCCTTGATCTCCGGTTGGTTGATTAAAACCCATGGCTGGCATTGGGGCTTTGGTATCGGTGGTATCGGCATGCTGGTGGCGTTAATCATCTTCCGTGTGTTTGCCGTTCCGTCGATGAAACGCTACGACAGCGAAGTGGGACTGGACTCGACCTGGAACAGCCCGGTAGTGAAGCGTAACGGTGTGGGCGCATGGCTACTCGCGCTGGCTGTCGGTGTGGCGGTTATCGTTACGCTGATTGCGCAGGGCGTGATTGTGATTAATCCGGTCGCGGTTGCCAGCATACTGGTGTACGTGATTGCCGCCTCTGTTGCGCTCTACTTTATCTACCTGTTCATCTTTGCCGGCCTGAATCGCAAAGAGCGCGCCAGACTGCTGGTTTGCTTTATCCTGCTGGTTTCCGCCGCATTCTTCTGGTCGGCGTTTGAGCAAAAGCCAACCTCGTTCAACCTGTTCGCCAACGACTACACTAACCGTATGATCGGTGATTTTGAAATTCCGGCGGTCTGGTTCCAGTCGATAAACGCCCTGTTTATCATCCTGCTGGCGCCGGTATTCAGCTGGGCGTGGCCGAAGCTGGCGAGCATGAACATTCGCCCGAGCAGTATCACTAAGTTCGTTATCGGCATTTTGTGTGCGGCGGCAGGCTTTGGCTTGATGATGCTGGCGGCGCAAAACGTTCTCAGCAACGGCGGGGCGGGCGTTTCTCCATTCTGGCTGGTGGGCAGTATCCTGATGCTGACGCTCGGCGAGCTGTGTCTGAGCCCGATCGGTCTGGCGACCATGACGCTGCTGGCACCGGAAAGAATGCGTGGGCAAATGATGGGCCTGTGGTTCTGTGCCAGTGCGCTGGGTAACCTGGCCGCAGGTCTGATTGGCGGTCATGTGAAGGCTGACCAACTGGATATGCTGCCGGATCTCTTCGCTCGCTGCTCGATTGCGCTGCTGATCTGCGCCGCGGTCCTGATCGTCCTCATTGTGCCGATTCGTCGCATGCTGGAGAATACGCAAACTAAACCGGCAACCAGCGCCTGATAACACCTCGATTGTGCCGGGGCAGAGGCTATGCCCCGGTCATTCAATTGATGAGGTATGACGTTTTGTTGGGCCTGGGCGACATTCAGCGTAGCGTGTTAAACTCAACACAAGAATGGAGCCCTGTACTGGAGTTGTTATGTCTATCATTTGCCCGGATTGCCACGCTGAACTGGAACCACACAACGGTGCGGCGCACTGTGAGAGTTGTCAAAAAGATCTTCAACTGGAAGCACGTTGCCCAGAGTGCCATCAACCACTCGAAGTACTAAAGGCCTGTGGCGCGATAGATTATTTCTGTCAGCATGGCCATGGGCTTATTTCGAAAAAACGCGTGGAGTATGTGCCGGTTTAAACCGGCTTTTTCTTCCGCGTTTTTTTCGCCGCCGTTACGCCCCTAACTTCGCTTTCCACCCAGCCATCTGCTAGTCGGGTGGTGATGACATCGCCTGCGCTGACCTGTTTGATCTGTTTCAGTACGCCGCCGCCAGTGGTGGTAGAAACGCTATAGCCGCGCGCCAGGGTCGCCAGCGGACTGACCGCTTCGAGATGAGTAACCGCATTACCAAAACGTTCGCGCTGTTCGCTGAGGCGCGCGCGAATGGATTCGGCCAGGCGATATTCCAGTTGCTGGATACGGGTTTGTGCGCGATAAATGCGTGGCTGCGGGTTTTGCTGATTGAGACGTTGCAGCATGCGTTGCTGACGCTGATTTGCCTGTTTAATCTTATTTTCAAGCGCAAATCCCATCCGCTGGCGCAACCGCTCCAGCGACGTTTGCTGACGGGCCAGACGCAGTTGCGGATGTTGCTGTTGCAAACGGTGATGAAGCTGGGTAAATCGACGAGTACGGTTGGCGAGGTAGTAGTCCATCGCCATGCCCAAACGCTGCTGGATGGACTGGATCTGACGCAACAACTCCTGCTGGTTGCGGCTGACAATTTCTGCCGCTGCCGAAGGCGTCGGCGCACGCAGGTCGCCGACAAAATCAGCGATAGTGACGTCGGTTTCGTGGCCGACGGCGCTAACCACCGGAATGCGGCTGGCAAAGATTGCCCGCGCCACGCGTTCGTCGTTAAAACTCCATAAATCTTCCAGCGAGCCGCCGCCGCGCCCGACAATTAACACGTCGCACTCTCCGCGGGCGTTGGCCAGTTCAATCGCGCGCACGATCTGCCCCGGCGCATCGTCGCCCTGTACCGCGGTGGGGTAAATCACCACCGGCAGCGATGGGTCGCGGCGTTTTAGAACGTGGAGAATATCGTGCAGTGCCGCACCGGTTTTCGAGGTAATCACCCCGACACAGTGGGCCGGGGAGGGCAGAGGCTGCTTATATTGCTGATCGAACAATCCTTCCGCCTGCAGTTTGGCTTTCAACTGCTCATATTTTTGCTGCAATAGCCCTTCGCCCGCAGGCTGCATACTCTCGACGATAATCTGGTAGTCGCCGCGTGGCTCATACAGCGTGATGTTGGCGCGCACCAGCACCTGTTGCCCGTGCTGCGGGCGGAATGTTACCCGACGGTTGCTGTTGCGAAACATCGCGCAGCGTACCTGGGCGGTGTCATCTTTGAGCGTGAAATACCAGTGACCGGAGGACGGCTGAGTGAAATTCGAGATTTCACCGCTGATCCACACTTGTCCCATCTCCTGCTCAAGCAGCAAACGAACCGTCTGGTTCAGGCGGCTTACGGTAAAAATTGAGGTGGTCTGAGAGGATAACATGTGAGCGGGATCAAATTCTAAATCAGCAGGTTATTCAGTCGAAAGTAACATGCTCACAGAGGAGCGCAAGGTTTTTTTGCAAAAAAGTGTGGATGCAATCGGTTACGCTCTGTATAATGCCGCGGCAATATTTAATAACCTCCCAGGTGAGATATTGCCCATGCTACGTATCGCAAAAGAAGCCCTGACGTTTGACGACGTCCTCCTCGTTCCCGCTCATTCTACCGTTCTGCCGAATACTGCTGACCTCAGCACCCAGTTGACGAAAACCATTCGCCTGAACATTCCTATGCTCTCCGCAGCAATGGATACCGTGACGGAAGCGCGCCTGGCAATTGCCCTGGCACAGGAAGGCGGCATCGGTTTTATCCACAAGAACATGTCTATCGAGCGCCAGGCTGAAGAAGTTCGCCGCGTGAAAAAACACGAATCCGGCGTGGTAACTGACCCACAGACCGTACTGCCAACCACTACCCTGCGTGAAGTGAAAGAACTGACTGAACGTAACGGTTTTGCGGGCTACCCGGTAGTGACTGAAGACAACGAACTGGTTGGCATCGTCACCGGCCGTGACGTGCGCTTTGTGACTGACCTGAACCAGCCGGTTAGCGTATACATGACGCCAAAAGAGCGTCTGGTGACTGTGCGTGAAGGTGAAGCACGTGATGTCGTGCTGGCCAAAATGCACGAAAAGCGTGTAGAGAAAGCGCTGGTTGTTGATGACAGCTTCCATCTGCTCGGCATGATCACCGTTAAAGATTTCCAGAAAGCGGAACGTAAACCGAACTCATGTAAAGACGAGCATGGTCGTCTGCGCGTCGGTGCAGCTGTAGGCGCTGGTGCAGGTAACGAAGAACGTGTTGACGCGCTGGTTGCTGCGGGCGTTGACGTGCTGTTGATCGACTCCTCTCACGGTCACTCTGAAGGCGTGCTGCAACGTATCCGTGAAACCCGTGCTAAATATCCTGACCTGCAAATCATCGGCGGTAACGTCGCCACTGGCGCTGGCGCTCGCGCACTGGCGGAAGCCGGTTGCAGCGCGGTGAAAGTCGGTATCGGCCCTGGCTCCATCTGTACGACTCGTATCGTTACTGGCGTGGGCGTTCCGCAGATCACTGCCGTTTCTGACGCGGTTGAAGCGCTGGAAGGTACCGGTATTCCGGTTATCGCTGACGGCGGTATCCGTTTCTCCGGCGACATAGCCAAAGCGATTGCCGCTGGCGCCGCTGCCGTCATGGTTGGCTCGATGCTGGCCGGTACCGAAGAATCCCCGGGCGAAATCGAACTGTACCAGGGCCGTTCTTACAAATCTTACCGCGGTATGGGCTCTCTGGGTGCGATGTCCAAAGGTTCTTCCGACCGTTACTTCCAGAGCGACAACGCCGCTGACAAACTGGTGCCGGAAGGTATCGAAGGTCGCGTAGCGTATAAAGGCCGCCTGAAAGAGATCATTCACCAGCAGATGGGCGGCCTGCGCTCCTGTATGGGTCTGACCGGTTGTGGTACCATCGACCTGCTGCGTACGAAGGCTGAATTCGTGCGTATCAGCGGTGCGGGTATCCAGGAAAGCCACGTTCATGACGTGACCATTACCAAAGAGTCCCCGAACTACCGCTTGGGCTCCTGATAAGTTTCCGCGCCCGGTTTTAAACCGGGCGTTTTGTTATTGTTTCACTTGCCTCGGAATTATCGTCAAATGACAGACAATATTCATAAACATCGCATTCTCATCCTCGATTTCGGATCGCAGTACACCCAACTGGTTGCACGTCGCGTACGTGAACTGGGCGTCTACTGTGAACTGTGGGCATGGGATGTTACTGAAGCACAAATCCGTGAGTTCAACCCGAGCGGCATCATCCTCTCCGGTGGCCCGGAAAGCACCACCGAAGCAAACAGCCCGCGTGCGCCTGAGTACGTCTTCAACGCAGGTGTGCCGGTCTTCGGCGTCTGCTACGGTATGCAGACCATGGCAATGCAGCTGGGTGGCCACGTTGAAGGTTCTAACGAGCGTGAATTCGGCTACGCCCAGGTTGAGGTACAGACCGACAGCGCACTGATTCGCGGTATCGAAGATTCTCTGACCGCCGACGGCAAACCGCTGCTTGACGTATGGATGAGCCACGGCGACAAAGTGACCGCGATCCCGGAAGGCTTCGTTACCGTTGCCAGCACCGAGACCTGCCCGTTCGCCATTATGGCGCACGAAGAAAAACGCTTCTACGGCGTGCAGTTCCACCCGGAAGTGACCCACACCCGTCAGGGCATGCGCATGCTGGAGCGCTTCGTACGCGATATCTGCCAGTGTGAAGCCCTGTGGACTCCGGCGAAAATCATCGACGATGCCGTTGTCCGTATTCGCGAGCAGGTTGGCGACGACAAAGTGATCCTCGGCCTTTCCGGCGGCGTGGATTCTTCCGTAACCGCCATGCTGCTGCACCGCGCAATCGGTAAAAACCTGACCTGTGTGTTCGTAGACAACGGTCTGCTGCGTCTGAACGAAGCCCAGCAGGTGATGGACATGTTCGGCGACCACTTTGGCCTGAACATTGTTCACGTGGAAGGCGAGCAGCGCTTCCTGGAAGCGCTGAAAGGCGAGAACGATCCGGAAGCCAAACGTAAGATCATTGGTCGTGTGTTCGTGGAAGTGTTCGACGAAGAAGCGCTGAAGCTGGAAGATGTGAAGTGGCTGGCGCAGGGGACTATCTACCCAGACGTAATTGAATCTGCCGCTTCCGCGACCGGTAAAGCGCACGTCATCAAATCTCACCACAACGTGGGCGGCTTGCCGAAAGAGATGAAGATGGGTCTGGTTGAGCCGCTGCGTGAGTTGTTTAAAGACGAAGTGCGTAAAATTGGTCTGGAACTGGGCCTGCCGTACGACATGCTGTACCGTCACCCGTTCCCGGGTCCGGGTCTGGGCGTGCGCGTGCTGGGCGAAGTGAAGAAAGAGTACTGCGACCTGCTGCGTCGTGCGGACGCTATCTTCATCGAAGAGCTGCACAAAGCTGACCTGTACAACAAAGTGAGCCAGGCGTTCACCGTATTCCTGCCGGTTCGCTCCGTTGGCGTAATGGGCGATGGCCGCAAGTACGACTGGGTTGTTTCCCTGCGCGCGGTTGAAACCATCGACTTTATGACCGCACACTGGGCGCACCTGCCGTATGATTTCTTAGGCCGCGTGTCTAACCGCATCATCAATGAAGTGAACGGTATTTCCCGTGTGGTGTATGACATCAGCGGTAAGCCGCCGGCTACCATTGAGTGGGAATAATATCCCTCTCTGTAAGCGGTTTCTGAATTCGTAATATCAAAAAACCCTCTGATTATAGAGGGTTTTTTATTGCTCTCATTTCAGAAGGAAATTCTGATGGATGATGTTCTAATCAACCAGTTGAAGCTGAGGTTGAGAGTGGGATGCCACGTTCTCCACGCGAATATCCATCTGCGGATACGGCAGGTCAATATGATTAGCATCCAGGGCCTCTTTAATGTTTTCCAGCAAATCGTAATAGGTGTTCCAGTACTCAATATTAGGCACCCACACGCGGACGTAAAAATTGAGCGCAGAGGCACCTAACTCACCCAGACGAACGGTTACCCCTCGTTGCTTATCGATGCGACTGTCCTGCTCGATGATATGGTTAATCACGCGCTTAACATCTGCGATCCGACTCTGATAACCCACGCCAATCACAAGATCGATACGACGAAAAGGGTGGCGGGAATAGTTAATAATATTATCTGCGATGATCTTGCCGTTTGGGATCACCACTTCTTTGCTGTCAGCGGTGAGTAGGGTGGTAGAGAAAATGTGCACCTTTTCAACTGTCCCGGTGACTGCGCCAATCTGCACGATTTCTCCGGCGCGGAAAGGTCGCAGGGAAACCAACAGTACACCAGCGGCGAAGTTGGAGAGCGATCCTTGTAGCGCGAGGCCAATAGCCAGTCCGGCGGCGCCAATGACGGCAATAATGGAGGATGTTTCAATACCGACTCTCCCCAACGCAGCGACCACGAAAAAGGCGATCGTGATGTAACGTACCAGGGCGGTGAAGAACTGAATGATGGTCCGGTCAACTTTACGTTTTAACAGCAACTTTTCCAGTCCACGGGAGAGCAGTCGAGAGATAAATTTACCGATAAAAAGTAAAATCACGGCAGCAACGATATTCCAGCCGAATTGCATAACGGCATCGCTGTGACCGGCGATCCACTCAATTCCGTTTCTTATTTTCGGGAATAATGAAAAACCATTCATAGTATTGCTCTGTAGTATTTAAAAATGTTAACAGTTCAAATAAGGTCTTAATTTCATACGAAATATTAATGTTATCGCCAGTGATATTTTCTGGTGATATTAATTAAAGACTATTTGAACTGACTTTGTCTTGTTTATGTCCAGTAAACGGGAGCGTAAGAAATTAGCGCGAATGGTGCGGTGAAGCCGGATTAAAAGATTGTGTATTTGTGCGAAAAGCAGGGGATGATTATCTGTATTTTCAATGCGTGTCGAGGGCAAGATGATGAGTAGTGCCGTCACTCAAATCCCTTACCGGATGGTTAATTGTCAGGCGATTAGCCATCCGGTAAGGAATCTTAATGCTGGGGGATTGCAGGCAAGCGCGATCAACGTACGTCGGTTTGCGTTGGCGATGTCTGTTGCGGCTGGGTTAACTGCTGAGATTCTTTTTTGTCCTGGTGGTGATGCCACGCACCAATGGCGGAGTAGACGAAGCGTCCGAAGAAGAAGAGAAAGCTAATAAGCAGTACGATCCGGATCATGCGACTGTTAAATCGGTGTCGTTTGCGTAGGCTGGTAACCTGGCTCACAAAAGGTTCCTTGTTGTGTACCCGACGAGGGGCGATACTTACATTAAGGCATACTGTGAGGGAATGGTCAATTCTTCGTTATGTAAAATTGCTTCAGTTGTTTTATCCTCTTATGTTATGAAAATTAATATTATTATTTACATGAATAATGAATTAACGATAAAAAACAATGAAAAGAGTAATAATTGATTAATGAGGGGTGTTTTTTTTGATATGTATCAAACGCCACCCTTTGCTAATAACTAAAATTGATGAGCCCTTATGATGTATTTTACTTTATCGTTTTAAAGTCAGGTGGGATGCCTGTCTGAATACCCCCTACAGGATGTGTGGGATTCTACTGAGCATCTATGAAACTCAATAAAAAATATATTGGTATTAGAGATAGATGGTGGGCGTTACCTCTCATCTTACCTTCTTTACTGTTGCCTATATTGAGCACCGCCAACACCTATGCCCATATTAGTACAGGGACCGTAGTACTTTTCTATCTGCCATTGGCGCTGATGATTAGTCTGATGCTTTTTTTTGGCTGGGCGGCATTGCCAGGAATTATCATTTCCATTATCTGGTATAAATATCCGCAGGTTGGCCTATTTGAAACACTCTCAATAATTTCGCACTTTATAGTTACGTTAGTGCTTAGCTGGGGCGGGTATAAGGTATTTACTCCCCGACGCAATAATGTTTCGCACGGCGATTCTCACTTGATGTTTCAGCGAATGTTCTGGCAGGTGTTCTGCCCGGCAACGCTGTTTCTGATTCTCTTCCAGTTTGCCGCCTTTGTGGGCGTCTATGAGAGCAAATCAGGCATGGTGGGCGTAATGCCCTTCAATACTGGTACGTTGATTAATTATCAGGCCTTGCTGGTAGGGAATCTTGTTGGGGTTCCACTGTGCTATCTTATTATTCGAACGATACGTAATCCTTTGCACCTTAGAGGCTATTTTTCTCAATTAAAGCAGCAGTTTGATAGCAAAGTCACCAAGACAGAGCTTGCAGTCTGGTCGATTATATTAATGGCACTGATGTCTATGTTATGCATGCCGTTAAATGAACAAAGCTCAATATTTAGCACGAATTACACCTTGTCGCTGTTACTGCCCGTTATGCTTTGGGGCGCAATGCGTTACGGGTACAGGTTTATTTCGTTGGTATGGTCAGTCGTACTTATTACTGCAATTCATTATTATCAGCGCTATATGCCCTGGTATTCGGGCTATGACACCCAGCTTGCCATTACCTCATCGAGCTATCTGGTTTTCTCCTTTATAGTGAATTTCATTGCCGTACTGGCAACGCGACAGCGGTTCGTTACCCGACGGAACCATCGTCTGGCATACTTTGATCCGATGGTACATATTCCTAACCTGCGCGCGTTGAATCGGGATTTGAAAAAAGCGCCCTGGTCAGTGCTTTGTTTTTTGCGGGTTCCCGGCATGGAACTGCTGGTGAAAAATTACGGTATTATGCTGCGTATCCAGTACAAGCAAAAACTCGCTCAGTGGATAACACCTCTGTTAGAACTGGATGAGCATGTCTATCAATTATCGGGCAATGATCTCGTTTTACGTTTTAACACAGAGGCTCATCAGGAACGTATTGAAGCACTGGACAGGCATATTAAGCAATTCCGCTTTATCTGGGATGGCATGCCTTTACAGCCGCAGGTAGGCATCAGCTTTTGCTATGTTCGTGCTCCGGTTAACCACATTTATTTGTTGCTCGGTGAGTTAAGCACCATTGCTGAGATCTCCCTGGCGACCAATTCTCCAGAAAATATGCAGCGGCGCGGCGTGATGCACTTACAACGTGACCTGAAAGATAAGGTTGCGATGATGAACCGTCTGCAGCAGGCACTGGAGCACAATCGTTTTTTCCTGATGGCGCAGCCGATCGCTGGCGTGCGTGGCGATGTCTATCACGAAATTCTGCTGCGACTTCATGGGGATGACGGTGAAATTATCGCCCCGGATAATTTCTTGCCAGTAGCGCACGAGTTTGGCTTGTCATCCAGCATCGACATGTGGGTGATTGAAAATACGCTGAAATTTATGGCGCAGAATCGGGAACAAATGCCTGCCCGTCGGTTTGCTATTAACTTATCACCTACATCGGTATGCCGCGCTCGGCTTCCGCATGACATCAATCAGTTACTGACGAAATACAAAGTTGAAGCCTGGCAACTCATCTTTGAGGTGACGGAAAGCAATGCCTTAACCAATGCGGACCAGGCGCAGGCGACGTTACTACAGCTGCAGGCTTTGGGTTGTCAGATTGCGATTGATGATTTTGGGACCGGATATGCCAGCTATGCGCGACTGAAAAATGTGAATGCCGATATCCTGAAAATTGACGGCAGTTTTATTCGTAATATCGTTTCGAACAGCCTCGATTACCAAATCGTGGCCTCCATTTGTCATTTGGCGCGGATGAAAAGAATGCTGGTGGTTGCGGAGTACGTCGAAAGCGAAGAAATACGCAGTGCAGTGGTTTCGCTGGGGATTGATTACTTGCAGGGGTATTTGATTGGCAAACCGCAGCCGCTGCATGAAACTCTGGAGGAGCAGGTGCCAGACGAGCCGGCACCTGTTGAGAGCTTATGCGGCGAGATCGGGTGAGCTTTCTTCTTCAATTTTGAGACGCCAGCCGGTTACTGCGTCCCAGTATTGCTGCTCTTTTTCCAGATCGAGCAGGACCAGCGCATTTTGGCTGAACCAGTCATGCGGGAAGCGTAAGGTCCAGTGGTTGTCTTCGGTTAACAGGGTCAGAGTCGGCGGCGTAGTTGTCGCCTGACGCTGATTATTTAGCAATACCCCCAGACGCAACAGCTGGATTAACGGCAGAAACTGTTTTTTCTTAAACAGCGTAAAGCGGGGTAAATCATCAAGTTTCACCGCTTTACGATGGTAACGAACTAGTGTTGCCATCATCAGCTGTTGTTCCTGATTAAATCCAGGTAAATCGCTATTTTGTAGAATGTAAGCAGAATGGCGATGCAGACCGCTGTGGTTGATGTTCAGCCCAACCTCATGCAGCATCGCAGCCCAGCGCAGTAATGCTTCCAGCTGCGGATTGGCCAGTTTTGGTTGCTGGTTATGCCACTGGTCATACATCTGCATGGTGGTTTCCAGCACACGGCGGGCTTGCTCACTGTCGATGTTGTACTGATTAGCCAGGCTGCTGGCGGTGCGGCTGCGTACATCCTGATGGCGAAAACGGCCTTCCATCTCATACAGCACGCCTTCACGTAGCGCGCCATCGGACAGTCGAAGTTCGCGAATAGCCAGCGCATCAAAAACGCCACACAAAATAGCTAGCCCAGGTACAAACACCGCTTTTCGTTCTTCTGACAGTCCCGGCAAACTGAGCGCATCGAATGACGTGTGCTTCAGCACTTCAGCGGTCAGTTTTTGCAGACGTTCGGGGGTGATAAAACCATCTTTTTCACCCATCTCCAGCAGCACCTCGTGTGCCGCTTTAATGGTCCCCGACGCGCCCAGCGCAACGTTCCAGCCCTGAATGCGAAACTGCCAGGTTAGCGTTTCAAGTTTCTGCGCTGCCGCCATGCGGGCGCGCTGGAAGTTTTCCCGACTAATGGCGCCGCCCGGGAAATACATCTGAGCAAAACTAACGCAGCCCATACGGCGGCTTTCAACCAGTTTGGGTTCGAAATCTTCGCCGATCACCAGTTCCGTTGAGCCGCCGCCGATATCGATAACCAGCTTGCGGCCTTTTTCCGGCTGGGTGTGTTCAACGCCCATAAAAATCAGTCGGGCTTCTTCGTTACCGGAAATAATCTCAATCGGGTAGGGGATGACTTTTTCTGCGCGCTTGAGAAAATCGGTCGCATTCAGCGCCTGACGTAGAGTATGGGTTCCCACGATACATACGCTCGATGGGGGAAAGCCTTGCAGTCGTTCGGCGAAAAGTGACAAACAGCTTAATCCGCGCTCCATTGCTTCTTCGCTCAGCTTGTTGTCTGCGCCGAGCCCATCCGCCAGATGTACGCGTTGTTTCAGTCGGCCGATAATTTGCATTGCACCATCAACCACACGGGCAATGACCATATGAAAACTGTTTGAACCCAGGTCGACCGCAGCAAATTCCTGCGGTCGCGGTGACTTGTCGTGTATTGGCATATCGTTAGTCAGGTTGCTCGAGTGATTTGATGTAGTCGTAAATCGCCAATTGTGACTGAACCTTACGGCGGTTTCCACGTGGCACGTAGCGATTACTCAGTTCTTTATCGATGAAGCGAGCCTTCACCGTATCGCTAAACAGGATATCAATGATATCCAGCACGCGTTGCTTGAGGCGCGGGTCAAGTAGCGGGGTAGCGACTTCGATACGATAGTCGATATTTCTTGTCATCCAGTCAGCCGAGGAGAGATACACCTGCTTATCGCCGCCATTCTCAAAAATATAGACCCGGTCATGTTCGAGGTAGCGGTCAACAATGCTGATAACGCGAATATTGTCGCTGATGCCTTCCAGGTTCGGGATCAGAGAACACATACCGCGAATCAATAAATTGACCGGCACGCCCGAGCCTGAGGCCGCATAGAGACGATCCACCAGACCTTTATCGACCAGGTTATTCAGTTTTAACGTAATACCTGAAGGTAACCCTTGCTGTGCGTTGGCGATCTCTTTGTCGATCATGGCGTACAGCAGGCGACGTGAGTTCTGCGGAGAAACCAGCAGATAATCAAACGTGACCGGACGATATGGGTTTTCAATGAAGTTGAATACCCGACGAACTTCGTTGGTAATGCGCGAATCGGCGGTAAGCAATGAGTAGTCGGTATACAGTCGTGCCGTTTTTTCGTTGAAGTTCCCGGTCCCGATATGCGCATAGCGCACGACTTCATCGCCTTCTTTACGTGAGATAAGAAACAGCTTGGCGTGAATTTTCAGGCCTGGGGCGGAGAAGATGACGTGCACGCCCGCTTCGGTAAGACGTTTGGCCCAGTGAATGTTAGCTTCTTCATCGAAGCGTGCCTGCAGTTCCACGACGACAGTGACTTTCTTACTGTTATGCGCGGCATGGATCATCGCATCGATGATGCGCGAGTCTTTTGCCACACGGTAGATGTTGATTTTTATCGCCAGCACGCTTGGGTCGAAAGAGGCCTGACGCAGCAGTTCCAGGACATGTTCAAAGGTGTGATACGGATAATAAAGCAGTACATCACGCTCGCGGATTGCATCAAATCCGTTGCGGAATTTCTCGTTATCGAACCAGATGTGACGCAGACGGGGCAGTGGTTTATTCACCAGGTTAGCTTTGCCAACGTTGGGGAAGTTAATAAAGTCTTTGAAGTTATGGTAACGCCCGCCGGGAACGATGGAGTCGTAGCGAGAAATGGTCAGTTTTTCACGCAGCACTTCGACCAGCGCATTAGGCATATCTCGCTGATAAACAAAGCGCACAGGCTCGGCGGTCAGACGCTGTTTCAGGCTGGATGACATCAGCTCCATCAGGCTGGATTCCATCTCGTGCACTAAATCGTATTCGGCGTCGCGGGTCATTTTCATCGAATAGGCGTTCAGCGCATCGTAATCAAAGAACCCTTTGAAAATATCGTCAAGGCAATAACGTAAAATGTTGTCCAACAGGATCATCGGTTTACGACGGCGCGGGGTCTCCGGCGGTAAATTCACAAAACGGGGAACCTTGTCAGAAGGGATTTCCAGTAGCGCATAGCGGATCGTATCACCACGGATAATCTCCACCGCCAGATAGGTATAGTCATCTTTCAGAAACTGGACTAAATCCGTCTCGCGGTTAATCAGGATCGGCGTAATGTGCTGGCGAAGATACTGCTTGAAGTAATGGCGTAACCAGCTCTGCTGATTCACCGACAATTGGCGTTCGTTGATTAAGAAAATCTGGTTGCGCGCCATCTCCAGCAGTAATTCGTTGTACAGGCCGTCAAATTCCTGATCGGCTTTTAATACGCGGGCCTGGATTTTGCCGAGTAAATGGCGGGAGTGAGAGTTTGAACCCTGTTCTTCGCTAATGATGATTCGGCGCTTCAGTTCGGCAAAACGAACCTTGTAAAACTCGTCGAGGTTATTGGAATAGATGCCTAAAAAACGCATCCGTTCGATCAACGGGTTTGATTTATCAGCAGCTTCCTGGAGTACACGTTCGTTGAACGCTAACCAGCTGAGTTCTTTCTCGATATATAGCTTTTCCTGACCCATTACCACTTTTACTCCGTTTCATTCACGGGACACTACCGATTTATTATGGCGAGCATTGCTCTCAGATGTCCAACTGTGCCAGAAAAATATGACAATAAACTGTCTGATAGCAAAGAGAAAGAGGGGAAGAAGAGTAGGCCCGATAAGCGAAGCGCCCTCAGGCCTACCGGAGGATGTGATTATTCGTCGGCGGCATAACCTTGTGGTGGCAGGCGATTACCGTCCAGCCACGCGGCGTTATCGCGCATTTTCAGTCGGCCGTCGGCAAACCAGCTAATCACCAGCGGGTAAATATCATGTTCCTGCGCCTGAACCCGGGCAGTGACATCATCTTCGCTGTCGCCTTCAAATACCGGTACTGTCGCCTGGAGAATAACCGGTCCGCCGTCCAGTTCATCCGTTACGAAATGGACTGAGGTTCCATGCTGTTCATCGCCGTTTTCCAGTACCTGACGGTGCGTATGCAGGCCGGGATACTTTGGCAACAACGAAGGGTGGATATTCAACAATCGTTCAGAATAGTGAGCGACAAACGCTGGGCTGAGGATGCGCATATAACCGGCCAACACCACGACATCGGGGCCGTAGGCGTCAATCTCTTGTATCAGTTGGCGGTCAAATGCTTCGCGGCTGGCAAACTGAGCGGCTTCCAGCGAATGTGCCGGAATATTCGCTTCTCGTGCACGTTCAAGGCCGAACGCATCGGCCTTGTTACTGAATACTGCACGTATGGTGCCATTGATTTTTTTCTGTTCGCAGGCGTTGATGATCGCCTGCAAATTGCTTCCGTTACCGGAAATGAGCACCACAATGTTTTTCATTCAATGACCACACGCTGTTCGGAATCAGAGGCTTTGATAATACCGATTTTCCATGCGTTTTCACCTTTCTCATTGAGCAAAGCGAGGGCGTTGTCAACTTCCGAAGCTGGCAGGGCGATGACCATGCCGACGCCGCAGTTAAAGGTGCGATACATCTCGTGCTGGCTGACGTTACCCGCCGTTTGCAGCCAGTTAAAGACGGCTGGCCACTGCCATGAGGATTCGTCGATCACTGCCTGCGTGTTGTCTGGCAGGACGCGCGGAATATTTTCCCAGAAGCCGCCGCCGGTCAGGTGAGCAATGGCATGCACATCCACCTTCTCGATCAGTTCCAGAATGGATTTAACGTAAATGCGGGTCGGGGCCAGTAAGTGATCGGCCAGCGGTTTACCGTCAAGCTCAGTGGTTTCCGGGTTGCATCCGCTGACTTCAACGATTTTACGCACCAGGGAATAGCCGTTGGAGTGTGGACCACTGGAGCCGAGCGCAATCAGCACGTCGCCGTCAGCCACTTTTGAACCGTCGATAATCTCGGATTTTTCGACGACGCCAACGCAGAAGCCAGCCACGTCGTAATCTTCACCGTGGTACATTCCCGGCATTTCAGCCGTTTCACCGCCCACCAGCGCACAGCCTGACTGCAGACAGCCTTCGGCAATACCATTAATGACGCTGGCTGCGGTATCCACATCCAGTTTGCCAGTCGCATAATAGTCGAGGAAAAACAGCGGCTCAGCGCCCTGAACCACGAGGTCGTTGACGCACATTGCGACCAGATCGATGCCAATAGTGTCGTGACGTTTCAGGTCCATCGCCAGACGCAGTTTTGTGCCAACGCCATCCGTCCCGGAAACCAGCACCGGTTCACGATATTTTTGCGGCAATGCGCACAGCGCACCGAAGCCACCCAGACCACCCATCACTTCCGGGCGACGCGTTTTCTTTACTACGCCTTTGATTCGATCAACCAGAGCATTACCTGCATCAATATCAACACCGGCATCTTTGTAGCTAAGAGAGGTTTTATCGGTCACTGCCTGCTTCCCCACATGTTTACTTGCAGTAAAAGTTAAATTCGGCGCAATTCTAACAGGGAAAGCAAACGTTTGCGAGCGTGCTCTGCATCAAGTTTTATCTGCTGATTTTTTCAGCATTTTACAGTCATTTATCTATTTGTTTGAATCACGTTACGAAAAGGAAACCGGTTTCTTTTTTCTGTTACGGACCTCACGGAGAGTGTTTTGCACAGAGCAAGCTGCGGGCTTATCTTCATCGATAAAAATAATGACGGTAGTGGGGCTTAGCACGCTCGCCTAAGAAATCTTTTTCATGGTATTAACACTTCATCCAGAATAATGCTTAATATCTTTAAAATTCATGGTATTGAATGCAGGCCCCGCCATTAGCTCGGACCTTGTTTTATACTCATCATCCAGACGCAAACGACTTTGGTTGATCCATATCAAGCGGATGCAGTGTTGCGCCAGAGACGAAAAGCGGTATAATCCGGCGATTTTTTTTGTGGTTGCCACTCGTCTGAGGAAAGGAGAAGAGTATGAAGATCGTGGAAGTCAAACACCCACTCGTCAAACACAAGCTGGGACTGATGCGTGAAAACGATATCAGCACTAAACGCTTTCGTGAACTCGCCTCGGAAGTTGGCAGCCTGCTGACTTATGAAGCAACCGCAGGCCTGGAAACCGAAAAGGTGACCATTGAAGGCTGGAACGGTCCGGTTGAAGTAGACCAAATCAAAGGTAAAAAAATCACCGTTGTGCCAATCCTGCGTGCCGGTCTGGGTATGATGGAAGGTGTACTGGAAAACGTTCCGAGCGCGCGTATCAGCGTTGTCGGTATGTACCGTAACGAAGAAACGCTGGAGCCGGTTCCGTATTTCCAGAAGCTGGTTTCTAACATCGATGAGCGTATGGCGCTGATCGTTGACCCGATGCTGGCGACCGGCGGTTCCGTTATCGCCACTATTGACCTGCTGAAAAATGCAGGCTGCACCAGCATCAAAGTGTTGGTGCTGGTTGCGGCGCCGGAAGGTATCGCGGCGCTGGAAAAAGCGCACCCGGATGTTGAGCTGTACACGGCCTCCATCGATCAGGGGCTGAACGAGCACGGATACATTATTCCGGGGCTTGGCGATGCCGGCGATAAGATTTTTGGTACCAAGTAAACGAATAAGTGAAAAGAAGCCGACTTTAAGAGTCGGCTTTTTTTTGAATACAACAAGCTAATCGCTAATAACAAACAACACTCAGAGGAAAACACTATGACGCGCCGTGCTATCGGGGTAAGTGAAAGACCGCCGCTTTTACAGACAATCCCGCTTAGTTTACAGCACCTGTTCGCCATGTTTGGCGCAACGGTACTGGTGCCAGTCCTGTTCCACATCAACCCGGCTACCGTTTTGCTGTTTAACGGCATTGGTACGTTGCTGTATCTCTTTATCTGTAAGGGTAAAATCCCCGCGTACCTCGGTTCCAGCTTTGCGTTTATTTCTCCGGTGCTGCTGCTGTTGCCGTTAGGTTATGAAGTGGCGCTGGGCGGTTTCATTATGTGCGGCGTGCTGTTCTGCCTGGTTTCTTTCATCGTTAAGAAAGCAGGCACCGGCTGGCTGGATGTGATGTTCCCTCCGGCGGCGATGGGCGCAATCGTTGCCGTCATCGGCCTGGAACTGGCGGGCGTCGCCGCAGGCATGGCGGGGTTACTGCCTGCCGAAGGGCAATTACCGGATTCGAAAACCATCATCATCTCAATGGTGACGCTGGCGGTGACGGTATTTGGCTCCGTACTATTCCGCGGTTTTATGGCGATTATCCCGATTCTGATTGGGGTGTTAGCCGGTTATGCACTTTCTTTTGTGATGGGCGTCGTGGACACTACGCCGATTGCCCAGGCGCACTGGTTTGCGCTGCCGACTTTCTACACGCCGCGTTTTGAATGGGTTGCCATTCTGACCATCCTGCCTGCTGCGCTGGTGGTTATTGCTGAACACGTCGGACACCTGGTGGTGACGGCAAATATCGTGAAAAAAGATTTGGTTCGCGATCCTGGCCTGCATCGTTCCATGTTCGCCAACGGTCTGTCTACGGTGATCTCCGGTTTCTTCGGCTCTACGCCGAACACCACGTATGGCGAAAATATCGGCGTCATGGCGATTACCCGCGTATACAGTACCTGGGTTATTGGCGGCGCCGCGATTTTTGCCATCCTGCTCTCCTGTGTGGGCAAACTGGCGGCGGCGATTCAGATCATCCCACTGCCGGTCATGGGCGGCGTATCGCTGTTACTGTACGGCGTGATTGGCGCTTCCGGTATTCGCGTACTGATCGAATCAAAAGTTGACTACAACAAAGCTCAGAACCTGATCCTGACCTCTGTCATTTTGATCATTGGTGTGAGTGGGGCGAAAGTTCATATCGGTGCCGCAGAGCTGAAAGGTATGGCGCTGGCGACCATTGTCGGCGTCTGCCTGAGCCTGATTTTCAAAGTCATCAGCCTGCTGCGTCCGGAAGAAGTGGTGCTCGACGCAAAAGATGCAGACAGCCCGCAACAGTGAGTCTCTGACCGGGTGGCATCGCTGCCCGGTTCTATCGCGACGTATTTCTGTGTTAAACTCAACGCGATTTTATGAAATCCTGGGTTGAGGTATCTCTGAACACACCGGCACAGCTCTCTCTGCCACTTTATCTTCCTGACGACGAAACGTTTGCAAGTTTCTGGCCGGGGGATAACTCCTCTTTACTGGCTGCACTGCAAAACGTGCTGCGTCAGGAACATAGCGGGTATATTTATCTCTGGTCGCGTGAAGGCGCTGGCCGTAGTCATTTGCTGCATGCAGCCTGTGCGGAACTGTCTGCACGCGGCGACGCGGTAGGCTACGTGCCGCTCGATAAGCGCACCTGGTTTGTTCCCGAGGTGCTCGACGGTATGGAGCATTTATCGCTGGTATGCATCGATAACATCGAATGTGTGGCCGGTGATTCGCTGTGGGAAATGGCGATCTTTGATCTCTATAACCGTATTCTGGAGTCGGGAAAAACGCGATTGCTGATCACCGGCGATCGCCCACCCAGGCAGCTCAATCTGGGGTTACCGGATCTCGCTTCGCGCCTGGACTGGGGACAAATCTACAAGCTGCAGCCGCTTTCTGATGAAGATAAGCTGCAGGCGTTACAATTACGCGCCAGACTTCGTGGGTTTGAACTGCCGGAAGATGTGGGACGTTTCCTGCTTAAACGTTTGGATCGGGAAATGCGTACGCTGTTTATGACGTT
Organism: Citrobacter sp. wls710; assembly: GCF_005281115.1. NCBI lineage: Bacteria > Pseudomonadati > Pseudomonadota > Gammaproteobacteria > Enterobacterales > Enterobacteriaceae > Citrobacter > Citrobacter sp. wls710. Next base: position 64,196 of record NZ_SZXD01000025.1, on the reverse strand, counting down.
GGATCAGCTTGATCACGCATCGATCACCGCCCAGCGTAAGCTGACCATTCCGTTCGTAAAAGAGATTTTGAAACTGTAAACGCCGCAGCCGAAAAGACTGCGGCTGGCTTCAGCTTAACCGACGATTTCCAGTACCTGCTCCGGCGGACGTCCAATCCGCGCCTGGCCTTTGGCCACCACAATTGGGCGCTCCATCAGTTTCGGGTTGTCTACCATGGCCTGAATCAGCGCATCTTCACTCAAATTTTTGTCCGCCAGGTTAAGCGACTTGTAGAGATCTTCTTTCTGGCGCATCAGTTCACGCGCGCTGGACATCCCCAGCATCTGCAGCAGTTCACGCAGGGTTGCGGCGTCAGCCGGAGTGTCCAGATACAGCACCACTTCCGGGTCCACGCCGTTGGACTTCAGTAATTCCAGCGTTTCGCGGCTCTTGGAACAACGTGGGTTATGGTAGATTTTAATCGCGTCTGACATTTTTTTTCCTGTTACATTTTCGTATACGGTTTAAAGCGTTCTTGCAGTTGGCGCAACTGGTCGATACGGGCGTCGTATCTGGCCTGCTGCTGGCTTCCCAGTTTAACCTGCGAACTTGCGCTGCTGAGCATCGAAATCGCCTGGTCAAGACGTCCTGCAAGGGCATACCCTTCCGCGCGAGCCGCCAGTTCCTGATCGCGGTTACCGAGACCGGCCTCCGTTTGCGCTAACAAATCCCAGCCGTTAGGGTCATCCTTGTGGTTAAACGTATAACGATTCAGGATATTGGCTGCTTCTTTGGCTTGTCCGCCCTGTAAATACGCATTTGCCAGATTGAGCTGCAGTACCGGGTTGACTCGCAGGTCTCGAGCATTTTTAAGGCGATTAATAGCGTCGCCGGTTTTCTTCTGTCCGAGATCGATATCCGTTGCCAGGTCGAGATACCAGGCATTGTTAGGGTCAGCCGTCAGCAATGGTTGCAGCGCTTTACGCGCCTCGTCGTATTTACTGGCTTCCATCGCCTGGAGTGCGCGGCCATACTGCGCCGCACGTTGCTCGCGTACGTTGCCTTTCGACCAGTTACTCAGTAAGTCATCGGTCAACTGATTGCGGCCAGAGTTATACATGCCTAAGGTACGCGCCTTGGCCAGATAAAAATCTTCTGAAGACTGGACGACGACCGGGCGCATCTGGTTGGCGCGGTTACGCGCATCTGCCAGACGGCTTTCTGGCAGGGGGTGGGTCAGCAAAATTTCCGGTGGACGCGAAGAGTAACGGGCCTGATCGAGCAGTTTTTCCAGGAACGTCGGCATGGCCTGGGGATCGAATCCCGAACGTTGCAGTACCTGAATACCGATGCGGTCCGCTTCCTGTTCGTTTTGCTGCGTAAAGCTGATCATTCCCTGGCGCGTACCCGCCAGCGTACCGGTCAGCGCCGCCATACCCGCCTGGGGGCTGGCCATCGCTAATAAAATGGAGCCTAACGCACCGACCCACGTTAGCGGGGCGCTGCGTTTCTGATCTTCCATCGCACGTGCCAGGTGACGCTGCGTGACGTGGGAAATTTCGTGCGCCATAACCGATGCCAGCTGGCTTTCGTTATCGGAATAGCGGAATAACGCGGAGTGCAGGACAACGTTACCGCCAAAGAAAGCAAAGGCGTTGATTTCATCGTTGTTGATTAAAAAGAAGGTGAAAGGCGTTTTTACCGAGTCGGCGTGGGCAACTAAACGCATCCCCAGACTATTAATATATTGGGTCAGCAGCGGATCGTTAATTAACGGCGCGCTGCCTCGCAGCTGGCGTACGTAAAAATCGCCCATCTGCATTTCCTGTCCTATGGAAAGGGTACTCCCTGCCGAGGTTCCCATATCAGGCAGTGTGTCCGCGGGGTCAGCAAATGCGGGCGCAACCTGACCGATGGTCAGTGCGGCAATGAGGGTAGCAACCAGGTTTTTTTTCAACTGCCTGAACATAACCTCTGTCCTGTATTCTTTTTTGAGATAGCCATTTGACCAATGCCGTGAAGTATCGTTCACACTCCGCAAGCTTAGGAAGTTTAACTGTGAAACCTGACGATGAACACCCAGGAAAAATGTCTTTTCACTTTGCGTAATCAGCCATAAAAAGCGAAGTCTTTTTTGTGACATTTCGATACAATTCGGGATCGCAATCCCGCTATTGGGTTCATGGAAGGGTTTTATGCTCGAAATGTTGATGCAATGGTATCGCCGCCGCTTTAGCGACCCCGAGGCCATCGCCCTGCTAATTATTCTGGTTGCCGGTTTTGGCATCCTGTTCTTCTTTAGCGGTCTTTTGGCGCCGCTGTTGGTCGCCATTGTGTTGGCGTACCTGCTTGAGTGGCCGACTGTACGGCTGGAACATATCGGCTGCTCACGGCGCTGGGCGACATCAATCGTGCTGGTGGTGTTTGTCGGCATTTTGCTGCTGATGGCGTTTGTCGTGATGCCCGTCGCGTGGCAGCAGGGGATCTACCTGATCCGCGATATGCCCGGTATGCTCAATAAATTATCTGATTTTGCCGCCACTTTACCACGACGTTATCCGGCGCTGATGGATGCGGGCATTATTGATGCGATGGCGGAGAATATGCGCTCGCGAATGCTCACCATGGGGGATTCGGTGGTGAAATATTCGTTAGCCTCCCTGGTCGGATTACTCACGCTGGCGGTTTATCTGGTGCTTGTCCCGTTGATGGTGTTCTTCCTGATCAAAGATAAAGGCCAGATGCTGAACGCCGTGCGCCGGGTGCTACCGCGTAATCGCGGGCTGGCGGGACAGGTATGGAAAGAGATGAACCAGCAAATCACCAACTATATCCGCGGTAAAGTGTTGGAAATGGTGGTGGTTGGTGTGGCGACCTGGCTTGGATTCCTGCTGTTTGGCCTTAACTATTCTCTGCTACTGGCGGTGCTGGTGGGGTTCTCGGTTTTGATCCCATATATCGGCGCTTTTGTGGTGACGATCCCGGTCGTTGGGGTGGCGTTGTTCCAGTTCGGGCTTGGCACCGAATTCTGGAGCTGCTTTGCCGTGTACCTGATAATCCAGGCGCTGGACGGTAATCTGCTGGTCCCCGTACTGTTCTCCGAGGCCGTTAACCTGCATCCGCTGGTGATTATTCTGTCGGTCGTGATTTTTGGCGGGCTATGGGGGTTCTGGGGCGTATTCTTTGCGATTCCTCTGGCGACGCTCATCAAAGCCGTCATGCATGCCTGGCCTGACGGTCAGGCCGTTGACGAACCTTAATCTGCAAACTCCGGTGATGCAATGTCGCCGGAACTGAACTTGTCTGACCTCTATCCACACATTCTGAATAATCTCCTCTGGTGTCGTTTTTCTCCGCATTTGTCTTTAACTTGACCAACGTGATGTCTTTTCGTCACGCAAGGATAAGGCCAACAGGAGAACAAAATGGGTCACAACACACACACGCAGCAAAAGGTGGGATGGGGCGGTTATCTCGCTTTTTTAATTACAATAATTCTTTTTTCCGGCATGTTTGCGAAAAGTACCGAATGGTGGCGGGTTTTTGACTTCACCGTCCTCAACGGTGCGTTTGGGAAAGTTAATGCGGCAGGCGATACGGCGATCTCTTTTCGCGGCACGGGTGGTATGGGCGCTAAAGATGGCTTTTTATTCGCACTGGAGCTGGCACCTTCCGTCATTCTTTCTCTGGGGATTATTTCCGTCACCGAAGGGTTAGGTGGATTGCGCGCCGCACAACAGTTGATGACACCTGTCCTGCGCCCGTTACTCGGCATTCCAGGTGTTTGTTCGCTGGCGCTGATCGCGAATTTGCAAAATACCGATGCCGCGGCCGGGATGACGAAAGAGATGGCTGAAGAGGGCATTATCACTGAACAGGAACGTGCCATTTTTGCCTGCTGGCAAACCAGTGGCAGCGCCTGTATTACCAACTATTTTTCCTCGGGAGCCGCGCTGTTTACGATGGTTACCGTTCCGGTGATTACGCCGCTGGCGGTGATCCTCGTGTTCAAATTTGTGGGGGCTAACCTGCTGCGCTTATGGATTACGCAGTTGGAAAATCGCCGTACGCAGCAGGAGGCATGAGATGACAACTCAGGTACGTAAAAACGTCATGGATATGTTTATCGATGGCGCACGGCGCGGGTTTACCATAGCAACAACCAGCCTGTTGCCGAACGTGGTGATGGCGTTTGTGATTATTCAGGCGCTGAAAGTGACGGGGCTGCTCGAGATTGTCGGGCGGGTATGTGAGCCGGTTATGGCGCTATGGGGGCTGCCTGGCGAATCTGCCACCGTCCTGCTGGCGGCGGTAATGAGTATGGGAGGTGGCGTCGGTGTTTGCGCCAGCCTGGTTGTTGCCGGTACGCTTTCGGGACATGATGCTACGGTATTGTTACCCGCTATCTACCTGATGGGTAACCCGGTGCAAAATGTGGGACGTTGTCTGGGGACAGCGGGGGTCCATCCTCGTTACTATCCGCTTATTATTGCGGTGTGCGTCATTAATGCACTGCTCTCTATTTGGGTCATGCAGGTTATTGCCTGACAAGGAAGGTTATGAACTGTTCAATTCTTGATTTGACGTTGTTCCAGCAGGGACATGTGTACGCGCCGGAAGATTTAGGCCGACAGGATATACTGGTGTCCGGCAGCAAAATTGTTGCCATCGCGCCGTCGATTTCCCTGGAAGACTTTCCCGGCTGTGAGTGTGTCAATCTTGACGGCGCGATTGTGTGTCCTGGGTTTATCGATCAGCACGTCCATTTGATTGGCGGCGGCGGAGAAGCGGGGCCGCACACCCGCACGCCGGAAGTGCGTTTGTCACGGTTGGTTGAAGCAGGGGTCACTTCGGTGGTGGGATTACTGGGCACAGATGGTATTACCCGTCATCCGGAGTCGCTGCTGGCGAAAACCCGCGCGCTGGAGTTTGAAGGTATCAGCGCCTGGATGCTGACCGGGGCGTACTCTCTGCCTTCCCCGACTATCACCGGCAGCATCGATCGCGACGTGGCGCTGATCGATAAAGTGATTGGCGTGAAGTGTGCGATTTCGGACCATCGTTCTTCAGCACCAGATACTCAGGCACTGGCGAACATGGCGGCGCAGTCGCGCGTCGGTGGATTACTGGGGCGTAAACCGGGAATCAGCGTTTTCCATATGGGCGACAGCCCGCGCATGCTGGAACCGTTGTATCAGATCCTTGAAAACTGCGACGTGCCGATAACTAAACTGTTACCGACACACGTTAATCGTGCGGAACCTTTGTTCCAGGCGGCACTGGAGTATGCCCGCCAGGGCGGTTATATCGACATTACCAGCAGCATTGATGAGCCTGTTGATCCGGCCACGGCTATTGCCACGGCGCTGCGCCAAAATGTGCCGCTGTCGCGCATTACCTTAAGCTCGGACGGCAACGGCAGCCAGCCGGAATTTGATGAGTCAGGTAATCTCACCGGGATTGGCGTCGCGGGGTTTGAATCCCTGGCGGAAACGGTGCGTCAGTTGGTGAAGGTGCATGCTGTGCCGTTGGAACAGGCGCTGTGTCCGCTGACGCGTACGGTGGCAGAGTTTTTAGGACTGGAGCATAAAGGGCGTCTGGCGGTGGGATGCGATGCGGACATTCTGGTGCTGAACGACGCGCTGGAGGTGAATCACCTGTGGGCGAAGGGAAAAACCGTAGTCAGAGCGAAAAAAGCCTGCGTCAAAGGGACGTTTGAATAACCGAGGTTGATGCTGGATGGCGGCGTAAACGCCTTATCCGGCCTACGGGTTTGTGCAGATCGAAGCCTGATAACACGCGTAGCGTCGCCATCAGGCTTTTTTCTGCAAAACGTGAATCAGGCGTTCTCTTTCAGCCAATTCATTACCACGTCGTGGTGATTGCTGGTTTTGAAGTTATCAAACACATGCTCGATTTTCCCTTCAGCATCAATCAGGAAGCTGATGCGGTGGATGCCATCGTAGGTTTTGCCCATAAATGACTTCTCACCCCAGACGCCGAACTGCTCGCAAACCTGATGATCTTCGTCGGACAAGAGCGTGAAGTTAAGAACTTCTTTCTCAGCGAATCGGGAAAGTTTTTCCGGTTTATCGGTGCTGATTCCCAGCACTTCAACACCTGCTTTTTTTAACTCATCCATGTTATCGCGCAGGCCGCAGGCCTGTACGGTACAGCCGGGTGTCATGGCTTTCGGGTAAAAATAAACCAGAACACGCTGTCCCTGGAAGTCGGTTAAATTAACTTGTTCTCCGTCTTGATCCGGCAAGCTAAATTTCGGTGCGATATCACCGGCTTTCAGTGGGTTCATTACTTAACTCCATCCTGTTCATCATGCTGTGAGTAATTGACGACGTTAATACTGCCTTGCGCATTGAGTTCTGTACAGAGTGCTTTAAACGCATCTTCAATATTTGCCGCGTCATGTGACGCAGGACTATGTGCGGTAATTTGAATAAACAGCTGTGCCGTCTTTCCATTTTCAGCCGGTTGCGTGCGTGAAACCAGTTCCGCAATATTCATTTGGTGGCTGTCAAACAGGGCGGTAAAGCGTTCAATCAAATGTGGAGAATCGGGGACATCGACCTGTACCCATACCGTGGCGGGCATCGCTGGGCGGGGCCGCGCAGTCGTGCGCTTCATGACAATCAATAAATCCAGCTCAGCGCCTTTCAACGGCAAGGTTGATTCAATCAGGGTGATGGCATTCCAGGTGCCTGACAGCAGCATGATAAATGTGAATTCGTCACCCAGCATCGCCAGTCGGCTGTCTTCGATATTACAGCCGCAACTGCTGACATGACGCGTGATGGTGTTCACAATTCCTGGGCGGTCGGCACCCAGCGCAGTAATGACCAGATAGTGTTGCGATGACGATGTCAAACCTGTTCTTCCTTTGAGCGGTGAGGTAATCATAAGGAAAGCATAAAAAAAACATGCATACAACAATCAGAACGGCTCTGGTCGCTTGCTTTTATTGTCGTACCAAACGTACCATTGAGACACTTGTTTGCACAGAGGATGGCCCATGTTCACGGGAAGTATTGTCGCGCTTGTTACGCCGATGGATGAGAAAGGTAAAGTCTGCCGGTCGAGCCTGAAAAAACTGATTGATTATCATGTCGCCAGCGGCACCTCGGCGATCGTTTCGGTTGGCACCACTGGTGAGTCTGCCACCCTGAGTCATGATGAACATGGCGATGTGGTGATGATGACGCTGGAGCTGGCCGACGGGCGTATTCCGGTTATTGCCGGAACCGGCGCCAATGCGACCGCAGAAGCCATTAGTCTGACGCAGCGTTTCAACGATAGCGGTGTTGTCGGCTGCCTGACGGTGACGCCGTACTACAACCGCCCAACCCAGGAAGGTTTGTTCCAGCATTTCAAAGCCATCGCTGAACATACTGACCTGCCGCAAATTCTGTATAATGTGCCGTCCCGTACTGGCTGCGATATGCTGCCAGAAACCGTTGGCCGCCTGGCGAAAGTAAAAAATATTATCGCTATTAAAGAGGCCACGGGGAACTTAAGTCGCGTTCACCAGATCAAAGAGCTGGTTTCAGACGACTTCATTCTGCTCAGCGGTGATGACGCGACCGGACTGGATTTTATGCAGCTCGGTGGTCATGGCGTGATTTCCGTAACGTCTAACGTTGCGGCACGTGATATGGCTGAAATGTGCAAACTGGCGGCAGCGGGGAATTTTGCCGAGGCGCGGGTGATTAACCAGCGTCTGATGCCGTTACACAACAAACTATTTGTCGAACCCAATCCTATCCCAGTGAAATGGGCATGTAAGGAGTTGGGACTTGTGGCGACCGATACGCTGCGTCTGCCGATGACGCCAATCACGGACAATGCTCGTGAAATCGTCAAGGCGGCGCTTAAGCATGCCGGTTTGCTGTAAAGTTTAGGGAGATTTGATGGCTTACTCAGTACAAAAGTCGCGCCTGGCCAAGGTTGCGGGTGTTTCGCTTGTTATGTTGCTCGCGGCCTGTAGTTCTGACTCGCGCTATAAGCGCCAGGTGAGCGGTGATGAATCCTATCTGGAGGCCGCACCGCTTGCTGAGCTTCATGCGCCAGCTGGGATGATTCTGCCGGTTATGTCGGGTGACTATAATATCCCGGTAACCAACGGTAGTGGTGCCGTGGGTAAAGCGCTGGACATTCGCCCACCGGCTCAGCCGTTAGCGTTAGTCACTGGCGCTCGTACCCAGATCGCAGGTGATACGTCGACATTGCTGGTGGAAAATGGTCGTGGCAACACGCTGTGGCCACAGGTCGTTAGCGTCATTCAGTCTAAAAACTACACGATCGCTAAGCGTGATGATGCCAGCCAGACGTTGACCACCGACTGGGTTGACTGGAACCGTCTGGATGAAGACGAGCAGTACCGTGGACGTTATCAAATCTCGGTTAAACCGCAGGGCTATCAGCAAGCGGTAACGGTGAAACTGACTAACCTTGAGCAGGCGGGTAAACCCGTAGCCGATGCGGCATCAATGCAGCGTTACAGCGCTGAGATGATGAACGTTATCTCTGCCGGTCTGGATAAGAATGCCACCGATGCTGCGAATGCCGCGCAGAACCGCTCTGCAGCCACCATGGACGTTCAGAGCGCCGCCGATGACACGGGTTTACCAATGCTGGTGGTGCGTGGACCGTTCAACGTGGTTTGGCAACGTCTGCCGGCAGCGCTTGAGAAAGTGGGCATGAAAGTGACCGACAGTACCCGTTCTCAGGGCAGCATCGCTGTGACCTACAAACCGCTGTCTGATAGCAGCTGGCAGGAACTGGGTGCAAGCGATCCAGGTTTAGTGTCAGGCGACTATAAACTGCAGGTCGGTGATTTAGATAACCGCAGTAGTATGCAGTTTATCGATCCGAAGGGACATACCCTGACGCAAAGCCAGAACGACGCGCTGGTCGCTGTCTTCCAGGCAGCGTTCAGTAAGTAAAAATGAAGGGCTGGATAACTCCAGCCCTTTTTTTCTGATATGATACGCAAACGTGTGCGTCGGCAGAAAAACGCAATATTTATCGTTAATTCACACCCAGGAGTAATAAAGATGCAAAAGCAAGCTGAGTTGTATCGTGGTAAAGCGAAGACCGTATACAGCACGGAAAACCCGGACCTGTTGGTGCTCGAATTCCGCAATGATACGTCAGCAGGGGATGGCGCGCGCATTGAACAGTTTGACCGTAAAGGCATGGTGAATAACAAGTTCAACCATTTCATTATGACTAAACTGCAAGAAGCGGGCATTCCTACCCAGATGGAGCGACTGCTTTCCGATACCGAATGTCTGGTGAAAAAACTGGAGATGGTACCGGTTGAATGTGTGGTGCGTAACCGCGCGGCAGGCTCACTGGTTAAGCGTTTAGGCGTTGAGGAAGGTATTGAACTGAATCCGCCGCTGTTTGATCTGTTCCTGAAAAACGATGCTATGCACGATCCAATGATTAACGATTCCTATTGCGAAACTTTTGGCTGGGTGAGCAAAGAGAATCTGGCACGCATGAAAGAGCTGACCTACAAAGCTAACGACGTGCTGAAAAAGATGTTCGATGATGCGGGCCTGATTCTGGTCGATTTCAAACTTGAGTTTGGCTTGTATAAAGGTGAAGTGGTGCTGGGTGATGAATTCTCACCGGACGGTAGCCGTCTGTGGGATAAAGAAACGCTGGATAAAATGGACAAAGATCGCTTCCGCCAGAGCCTGGGCGGCCTGATCGAAGCCTATGAAGCCGTCGCGCATCGCCTGGGTGTCAAGTTAGACTAATTCCCCTTTGAGCCGGCGATCGCTCACCGGCTCATCAATCTCGCCGATTTTGATTACTGTTTCTTATGGTAATCCTGTTCCGAACCGCCTACGATCATCATCATAATGAATAAAAAGTTGAGGTGATTATGCGCTGGCAAGGGCGTCGTGAAAGTGACAATGTAGAAGACAGACGAAATAGCTCCGGCGGCCCTTCTATGGGCGGGCCTGGTTTTCGTTTGCCCAGTGGTAAAGGCGGCATCATCCTGCTGATTGTGGTGTTGGTCGCAGGTTATTATGGCGTGGATCTCACCGGGTTAATGACCGGTCAACCCGTCTCCCAACAGCAATCATCACGCTCCATCAGCCCAAATGATGATGAAGCGGCAAAATTTACCTCGGTGATTCTGGCCACCACAGAGGATACCTGGGGACAGCAGTTTGAAAAAATGGGCCGGACCTATCAACAGCCGAAGCTGGTGATGTATCGGGGCGCTACACGTACCGGCTGCGGCGCGGGCCAGTCCGTGATGGGGCCGTTTTACTGCCCGGCGGATGGCACTGTGTACATTGACCTCTCCTTCTACGACGATATGAAAAACAAGCTGGGCGCCGATGGTGATTTTGCTCAGGGCTATGTTATCGCCCATGAAGTGGGCCACCACGTGCAGAAACTGCTGGGTATTGAACCGAAAGTTCGTCAGATGCAGCAGAATGCCTCACAGGCTGAAGTGAACCGTCTTTCCGTGCGTATGGAACTGCAGGCGGATTGCTTTGCCGGCGTCTGGGGCCATAGTATGCAGCAGCAGGGCGTGCTGGAGTCCGGCGATCTGGAAGAGGCGCTGAACGCCGCGCAGGCGATTGGCGACGATCGCCTGCAGCAGCAAGGACAAGGGCGCGTTGTACCGGACAGCTTTACCCACGGAACCTCTGAACAGCGTTTTACCTGGTTCAAACGCGGCTTTGACAGCGGCGATCCGGGGCAGTGCAATACTTTTGGAAAAGGCATTTAAAATACAGAGGCAGGGATGTCTGATAACACGGCGCTGAGTGCGTTAACTGAACAGATGACCCGCGAAGGTATCCGTCGTTTGCTGGTTATCAGCGGCGAGGATAGCTGGTGTCAGGCGCAAGCGTTAGCACTACGCAACGCGTTACCCGGTGACTGGCTATGGGTAGGGGCGCAAGCCCCTGCTGAGCCGAACTGTACGCCGCAGGCGCTGCAAACATTACTGGGGCGCGAATTCCATCATGCAGTTTTTGACGCCGGGCAGGGATTTGATGCTGCGGCGTTTGCCGCCTTAAGCGGCACGCTGCTCGCCGGGAGCTGGCTGGTGTTGCTGACTCCCCCCTGGCATGGCTGGCACACGCATCCGGACACGGATTCACTGCGCTGGAGCGACTGCGCAGACCCTATTCCAACGCCACATTTTGTTGAACACATCAAACGGGTGATTTCCCAGGATGGACAGGCGTTGCACTGGCAGCAGCATCAGCCTGCTACATATCCCCACTTTGCTGCTCGCGCCGACTGGCACGCGGCAACCGGTGAACCTCAGCCTGAACAGGCGCTGATTTTATCGCAGTTGCTGGGTATGCCTCCTGGCGTGGTTGCCGTGACGGCCGCGCGTGGTCGGGGAAAATCCGCGCTGGCGGGGCAACTGATTGCACGTATCAACGGGACTGCTATTGTTACCGCGCCTGCTAAAGCGGCAACCGATGTGCTGGCGCAATTTGCCGCAGAACGTTACCGCTTTATGGCCCCGGATGCGTTGTTAAGCAGTTCTGCAACCGCAGACTGGCTTATCGTTGATGAAGCCGCCGCAATTCCCGCGCCGCTACTGCATCAGTTAGTCGCGCGTTTTCCCCGTACGCTATTAACCACCACCGTTCAGGGCTATGAGGGAACCGGCAGAGGCTTCTTGTTGAAATTCTGCGCCCGCTTTCCCCATCTTCGACGTTATGAGTTACAACAGCCCGTACGCTGGGCGCTGGGATGCCCTCTGGAGAAAATCGTCAGCGATGCGCTGGTGTTTGACGACGAAACTTTTACGCATGCCCCGTTGGGCGATCTCCATTTCTCGGCATTTGAACAACAATCCTGGCATGACAACCCGGCACTGCCGGTAGCGGTATATCAACTGCTTTCCGGGGCGCACTATCGCACCTCGCCACTTGATCTGCGGCGGATGATGGACGCACCTGGCCAACATTTTCTTCAGGCATCGTGTGCTGATTCGGTGGCGGGAGCCGTCTGGTTGGTGGATGAAGGGGGACTATCTGCTGAATTAAGCCAGGCCGTCTGGGCAGGATATCGCCGACCACGTGGAAATCTGGTTGCACAGTCACTGGCGGCGCACGGTGGCGATCCGTTGGCGGCAACGCTCATTGGACGGCGGGTAAGCCGAATTGCGGTTCATCCTGCTCGCCAGCGAGAAGGTATCGGGCAGCAGTTGATAATGCAGGCCCGGCGTTACTCCACGCTGTGTGACTATCTGTCCGTCAGTTTTGGGTATACGGTCGAACTCTGGCGTTTCTGGCAGCGCTGTGGTTTTGTTCTGGTGCGAATGGGCAATCACCGCGAAGCCAGCAGCGGGTGCTATACCGCCATGGCGTTACTGCCTATTAGCGAAGCGGGAAAACGCCTTGCCGGGCGCGAACACCAGCGTCTGCGGCGTGATGCGGAGATCCTTACGCAGTGGAACGGTGAGGGCATTCCGCTGGACCCGTTGAAAGAGTCTACGCTTAATGAGGATGACTGGAACGAGCTGGCCGGATTTGCTTTCGCCCATCGGCCATTACTGACGTCGCTTGGCTGTCTGACTCGTCTGCTTCAGCACAGCGAGTTACCTCTCCCGGCCTTGCGGGGGCGCTTACAGGCTAAACGCAGCGATGTCGAATTGTGCCAGCAGTTGAAGATCCCCGGGCGTAAAGCACTGCTGGTCGTTCAGCGGGCCGAGGCGGCGCAGGCGCTAAAACAGCTGGATGCTGAACGTATACAGCGGCTACAAAATCGCATTATGCAATGGCAAAATTTTCACTAACTTCTTCAATTTACTGACATGGTCATTGCGGTTAAGCGGCGTAGAATGATTCTCATCAGTTAAGGAGATCGCCATGAAACATGACCATTTTGTTGTTCAAAGTCCTGATAAACCCGCTCAACAGCTACTGCTGCTGTTTCATGGCGTCGGCGATAACCCGGTTGCCATGGGCGAAATCGGCTCCTGGTTTGCACCGCTGTTTCCGGATGCGCTCATCGTCAGCATTGGTGGGGCTGAGCCTTCTGGTTCTCCTTCCGGACGTCAGTGGTTTTCGGTTCAGGGCGTAACGGAAGAGAACCGGCAGGCGCGTGTTGACGCCATTATGCCGGTCTTTATTGAAACCGTGCGCTACTGGCAGAAGCACAGCGGCGTTTCACCTCAGGCTACCGCGCTGATTGGTTTTTCTCAGGGGGCGATTATGTCGCTTGAGAGTATTAAAGCCGAGCCGGGGCTGGCATCGCGCGTTATCGCTTTCAATGGTCGCTATGCCACCTTACCCGAGGTTGCAACCACGGCTACGACGGTGCATTTGATTCACGGCGGTGAAGACCGGGTGATTGAGTTATCTCACGCCGTTAACGCTCAGGAAGCGTTAATTCGCGCCGGTGGGGATGTGACGCTGGATATCGTCGAAAATCTGGGGCACGCCATTGATGAACACAGCATGCAGTTTGCGCTCGATCATCTGCGTTTTACCGTACCGAAACACTACTTTGATGAAGCGCTGAGTGGCGGTACGCCCAACGATGATGATGTGATTGAGATGATTTAACCTGTAGGCCGGATAAGGCGAAGCCGCCATCCGGCATGACAGTCAGTGATAGTGCCGGATAGCAATGTGATATGTGTTATCCGGCCTGGAAATTATTTCTTCGGCTGATCCTTATTCGGCCAATCGTCGTCGTCGTCCCATTTATCGTTAAAGTCACGATGCGGGGGAAGCTCTGGCTTATTAGCGAGAAACTTCTTGTGGTCGACGCGCTTGAGATCTTTGATAACGTTCAGCAATACGCCTACCAGAAACACCAATACTAAAATCCACCAATATTTTGCCAGCCAGTCCATGCTCATTTCCTCTTGCAGGAACACTCATCAGGCGACGAGTTGCTCCATGATACGTTGATACATACGGGCAAGCAGTTGCAGGTCGGCGGCATTAACGCATTCATTAATTTTATGAATGGTGGCATTGACCGGCCCAAGCTCTACTACCTGTGCCCCCATGCGGGCAATAAAACGCCCGTCGGATGTCCCGCCTGTAGTCAGTAACTGCGGTTTAATTTCATTATAGTGCTCAATGGCGTTCACTACTGCATCCACCAGTTTACCGCGTGCGGTCAGGAACGGCTGACCGGAGAGCCACCAGTCGACGGTATAACGCAGTTGATGTTTTTCCAGCAGTTCCAGCACCCTGGCTTTAATCATTTCATCGTTTAATTCGGTGCTGAAACGGAAGTTAAACTGGATGAACAGCTCACCAGGGATGACGTTGTTGCTACCGGTTCCTGCCTGAATATTGGCAATCTGCATACTGGTCGCTGGGAAGAACTCGTTACCCTGATCCCACTCGATCGCCACCAGTTCATTGAGCATTGGCGCGGCGCGGTGTACCGGGTTATCAGCCAGATGTGGGTAGGCCACGTGTCCTTGCACGCCGTGAATGGTCAGGTTGCAGGTCAGCGAACCACGACGACCATTTTTCACCACGTCGCCAACGATTTCCGTACTGGATGGTTCGCCTACCAGACAATAATCGAGGCGTTCGTTACGCGCCATCAGCGCTTCAACCACCTTTACGGTGCCGTTTTTGGCGCTGGCTTCTTCGTCAGAGGTTATCAGGAACGCCAGACGGCCCTGATGATTAGGATGTTGGGCGACAAAGCGTTCTGCGGCCACGACCATCGCTGCCAGTGAACCTTTCATATCGGCAGCGCCACGCCCAAACAGCATGCCATCGCGAATGGTCGGTTCGAACGGCGGATTAATCCAGCGATCGACATCGCCGGCAGGCACTACGTCAGTGTGACCGGCAAATGCCAGAGTCTCACCTTTACCGCGCCATGCCCAAAAATTCTGTGTGTCACCAAAATCCATACGCTCAACGGTAAAACCTACCGCGCGCAGGCGTTCAATCATTAACGCCTGGCACCCGGCATCATCCGGGCTCAGGGAAGGACGGCGAATAAGCTGCTGTGTCAGCTCAATAACCGGGCACGACATAGACTACACCTCATTAAAAAACAGAGTATAACTGGATTCACTGAAACCAAGCAGCATAGGCTTACCCGGCGCGCAGAGCAATGGGCGTTTGATAATTGCTGGCATTTCAATCATCAACGCGGCGGCGGCGTCCGCAGTAGTGATTTGGCTACGCGTGGCTTCATCCAGTTTCCGCCAGGTGGTTCCACGCGTATTGAGTAATGGCTCCCAACCTAATTCGCTGATAAAAGACTGTAATAGCGTGTTGTCCAGTCCGTCGACGCGATAATCATGGAAGCGGTAGTCGATCCCTCGCTCTTCTAACCAGCGTCTGGCTTTTTTAATAGTATCGCAATTTTTAATGCCGTAGAGAGTGATCATTTGAATCCTTATCGATTTAATTTGAATATTTATTCTCGTGTTGTGTGAACACGGATAATACATATTGTCATCCTGGCGTTATAGAGAAATATAACATTGTTGAACAATGGTGAATAATGATTCCTGAAAGTTCCAAAACTAACTCGTAAATGAAAATCAGAATTTGCCTGTTTGCATCAGCCTGTTTTTCCATCAGAATTGCAAAAGTAGTAGATGATGTATGAATATTTCAAAATATTGCAGTAAGTCACATAAAATTTATGGGTATAGCGCATAGTGATCACATAAACCCCAACCACGGGAGGATGTAATCACAACCATCGGTTAAATGATCTTCTTTTGATGATGATGATTTCGTAGAATGCTCATAATAATAAGAGAGGTTGTTATGATTGAACGTGAACTGGGGAACTGGAAAGACTTTATCGAAGTCATGCTTCGTAAATAATTTTCTGGAAGAAATTCAGATCCTGCAAAGGATAAAAAAAGGCGACTCAACGTAAGTCGCCTTTTTTGTGTCCGATTATTCTGGGCGTGGCTTCAATGGGAAGCGTCGGCGGACCAGCACAAAAAACAGGGGGACGAAGTAAATTGCCAGGATTGTGGCTGAAATCATCCCGCCCATTACGCCGGTCCCCACTGCATGTTGACCGCCGGAACCCGCGCCATTGCTGATGGCCATCGGCAACACCCCAAAGATAAACGCCAGCGACGTCATCAGAATCGGGCGTAAGCGCTGGCGACAGGCATG
Source organism: Citrobacter sp. wls710 (assembly GCF_005281115.1). Taxonomy (NCBI): domain Bacteria; kingdom Pseudomonadati; phylum Pseudomonadota; class Gammaproteobacteria; order Enterobacterales; family Enterobacteriaceae; genus Citrobacter; species Citrobacter sp. wls710. Next base: position 48,080 of record NZ_SZXD01000025.1, on the reverse strand, counting down.
CAGCGTGGCTTCGAGCAGATCGTGTCCTTTCTCGTTCATCTCATTGGCGAATTCAACAATCAATATCGCGTTCTTCGCTGAAAGACCGATAACGGTTAATAACCCGACCTGGAAATAGACATCGTTTTCCAGACCGCGCATCCAGGTGGCCAGCAGCGCGCCAATTACCCCCAGCGGAACGACCAGCATGACGGAGAAGGGCACCGACCAGCTTTCGTACAGTGCCGCCAGGCACAGGAACACTACCAGCAGAGAAATGGCGTACAGGGCAGGTGCCTGAGAACCAGACAGTCGTTCCTGATAAGACATTGCCGTCCATTCGAGGCCAAATCCGGTCGGCAACTGTCGCACCAGCGACTCCATCACGTCCATTGCCGTACCGGTACTGACGCCGGGCGCGGCTTCACCGACAATCTCGACGGCAGAATAGCCGTTATAACGCTCCAGACGCGGTGAGCCGGTTTCCCAGCGCGAGGTGGCAAAGGCTGAGAAAGGCACCATGCCGCCGCTATTATTGCGGACGTACCACAAGTTGATGTCGTCCGGGAGCATGCGGTACTTCGCCGCCGCCTGGACGTAAACTTTCTTCACGCGACCGCGATCCATAAAGTCATTAACGTAGCTGGAGCCCCAGGCCGTTTGCAATGTATCGTTGATGTCGTCAATGGACACGCCCAGCGCCTGGGCTTTGCGCTGATCGATATCAATTTGCAATTGTGGACTGTCGTCGAGTCCGTTATGACGAACGCGGGTCAGGGACGCGTCTTTCCCGGCCAGCTCAATCAGCTTGTCGCGTGCGGCCATTAACGCGTCATGACCCGCGCCGGCGTGATCCTGCAGTTCCATATCAAAACCAGCCGAACTGCCGAGGCCGCTAATGGCCGGAGGGCTGCTGGCGAAGACGCGAGCCTCTTTAATCTTATTAAACGCTTTGGTCGCGCGTTCGATGATGGCGAAGGAGGTCCCGGTGGTGGCGTCACGCTCATCCCAGTCTTTTAAACGCACGAACATACGCGCCACGTTTTGTCCGTTCCCGCCGGGGCCGGATCCTACCGTGGAAAAGACTGACATGATGTTGTCTTTTTCGTGGGTGAAGTAATACTTCTCTACTTCTTCTACCACTTTCAACGTTTGTTGTTGGGTGGAGCCGCTGGGGAGCTGTATCGAGGTGGTAAACATGCCGCGGTCTTCCAGCGGCAGGAAGGAAGTCGGCAGACGCAGGAACAGGAAGACCATACCGCCGAGCAGCAGACCGTAGATCAGGATCCAGCGCAGGCTGCGATGCAGGATCCGGGCAACGCCTTTTTCGTAGCGTTCGGCATTGCGGTTAAACATGCGGTTAAACCAACCGAAGAAACCGGTTTGCCCGTGATGTTCGCCTTTATGCAGCGGTTTGAGTAGCGTGGCGCACAAGGCGGGGGTGAGAATCATCGCCACCAGAACGGACAGCACCATCGCGGAAACAATGGTAATCGAGAACTGGCGGTAAATAGCCCCGGTAGTGCCGCCGAAGAAGGCCATCGGGATAAACACCGCCGACAGCACCATGGCGATACCGACCAGCGCGCCCTGGATTTGCCCCATCGATTTCCGCGTCGCTTCACGCGGCGTGAGGCCTTCCTCACTCATAATTCGTTCTACGTTTTCCACTACCACAATGGCGTCATCCACCAGCAGACCGATCGCCAGCACCATCGCAAACATAGTTAACGTGTTCACGCTATAGCCAAAGGCGTAGAGCACGGAGAAGGTGCCCATCAGCACGACGGGAACGGCGATAGTGGGAATCAGCGTGGCGCGGAAGTTTTGCAGGAACAGGTACATGACCAAAAATACCAGCGCGATCGCTTCCAGCAGGGTTTTTACCACGTCGATGATTGAGGCTTTTACGAAGGAGGTAGTTTCATACGCCACCTTATATTCCAGCCCGTGCGGAAAGTATTGCGACAGTTCGTTCAGACGGTTAATGACCAGCGTTGCCGTCGCCATTTCATTGGCGCCGGAGGCCAGTTTCACGCCCAGACCCGAGGCGGGATTCCCGTTAAAGCGGCTGAGGTAATCATACTTCTCAGCCCCCATTTCGACCGTCGCCACATCGCCCAGTTTAACTTCTGAACCGTCCTGGTTAACGCGTAGCGTAATATCGCGGAATTGATCCGGAGTCTGCAGCAGCGACTGGGCATTAATCGTCGCATTCAGCGCTTGTTTGTCCACTGAAGGCGTGCCGCCAAGCTGTCCGACAGCAATCTGCGCATTCTGTGACTCGATGGCGTCGGTCACATCTTTGGCGGTCATCTGGAAGCTGTTAAGTTTGGCCGGGTCGAGCCAGATACGCATGGAGTATTGTGAGCCGTAGGCATCGATATCCCCCACGCCGTTTATACGGCTGAGCGGATCCTGAATATTACTCGCGACGTAATCGGCGATGTCTTGCTTATCCATGGAGCCATCGGTAGAGACGAAGGCGATGGTCAGAATATTTGTGTCCCCGGTTTTACGCACCGTGACCCCTTGATCCTGTACCGCCTGCGGCAACTTACGCATTGCCGATTGCAGCTGGTTTTGCACCTGCTGTACGGCTTCATCAGGATCGGTCCCGGCGACAAAGCTCAGCGTAACCGTCGCCTGGCCTGTCCCGCTGCTTTGTGATGACATGTACATCAGATTATCGAGACCAGTCATATTCTGCTCGATGACCTGGGTCACGGTGTTTTCCAGCGTTTGTGCAGATGCGCCAGGATAGTTGGCGGTTACCCGCACGTTGGGCGGGGCCAGATCGGGATATTGCTCAACGGGTAGTGAAAAAATAGCCAGGGCTCCTGTCAGGCACAACAGGATAGCTAACACCCAGGCAAAAATGGGGCGATCGATGAAAAAATTCGCCATTAAAAGGGGACCTCGTGTTTCTGCGTATCGTTATGGGTATGACTTGCTTCACTTTAGCGGCAAGGTACGAGCCAAACGTGGAGAAAAAAAGAAGATAATGTAAATTATCATGCCCGTTTACAGCATACCTTTTGTGCCAGCGCCGCCAGGCCTGGATCCAGGCCTGCAAGCGCTTTGCGGTTCTTTACGTTAGCCCACTGTCGGAGTCAGCCGAACGAAAACTGATGCTTACCAGCGTTCCCCCGCCGGAGGGCTGCGAGAAGGTCAGCGTGCCGCTGAGTCTTTCCGCTCGCTCACGCATAATATTTAATCCATAGTGCCCGGTAGGCTCATGCGGTTCGCCAATGCCGATGCCGTTATCGCGGACATACACCGTATGATTGCCATCCGGCGCGGTGACGCAACTGACGGCAATTTCGGTTGCGTTAGCATGTTTAATCGCGTTCAGCACCGCTTCACGAACAATTTGCAACAGATGCACCTGCATTTGCGCATCCAGCGCCAGCGTAGGTAACCGACAATCGAGTGTGAGTTTAGCTGTGGTCTGATTTTGCAGCGTTTCCAGCATTTCATGCAGGGCGGAGGGTAAATCGGCCTGCTGTAAGGTCAGACGGAAGGTGGTCAGCAGCTCGCGCAATTGACGATAGGCATCATTCAGCGCCTGAGAGAAATCCGCCATAATGCTTTGCGCCGGAGCGTTATCCTCTGGAATCGAGCGCTTCAGCAGCGTGAGCTGAATGCGTAAATAAGAGAGCACCTGCGCCAGCGAGTCATGCAGTTCGCGTGCAATGGTCGCGCGCTCTTCCATTAATAACAGCTGCTGAAAATGTTTTTGCGCCTGGTTGAAGTACAACCCGCGTCCCAGCATTGATGATACGCTGTTGAGCAGCGGGGTCGAGGCATTGACGTTTGGACTTTGCCAGTGCAGTTCGCCGTAGACGGTTTCCTGCATCGTGACCGGCAGGATTTGCATTGGCAGCTCGGGGCTTTTGGTCCCTTCGCTAATCCGCCAGTTATCGCCGACGGTGAGTTCCAGGAAATACGCGGCGTCATGTTCGCGGACAATCTGTAAAATATGGCGGAAACAGTACACATCAATCTGACTGGTGTTGAGCGCCTGAGAGCACTGATACAGCACCTCCAGGCGGCGATTAGCTTCGTGGAGATCGTGGGTTTTCTCTGCGACCGAGGCTTCCAGCGAGCGGTACAGCTTGTGCAACTCACTCGACATCTGGCTAAAGGTCTTGCCCAGCAGCCCCAGTTCGTTGGGTAAACCGGTATCCAGCGGCGGGATATCAAACTGACCGTGCTCAATGTGCTGGCTGGCCATTACCAGCTTATTTAGCGGCCGCACCACCTGCTGGCGAATGCGCCGCAGGGTAAAGAAAACCAAAGTGAATATGCCGATCCCGCCAGCCAGCGAAATACCAAAAACCAGCATCACTTTGCGTTCGGCGTAATGTTGCAGCGCCAGTACGAAGAGATCGATTTGATCGACATAGTTGTTGATATTAGCCTGGTACCATTTTAAATCGCCATCGATCAGACGGGCGTTCATTTCCAGCCAGTTTGCATGCAGTCGTCCATAGCGACTTTTCACCGCTTGCGGTACATACCACGCATTCAGATTTTGCAATGCCGACGAGTTTAGCGCCTGCTGGAAAAGTTGGCGGTGAGCGTTGAGCTGCGGGCTTTGGCTTTGCAGATCGTAACCCAGACGGTAGCTTTGCATGCGCAATGAGCCAGCAACGTTGATGGCTTCAGCATCCCGCAAGCTGCTGGTCAGCGTGAGCAGCGCAATACCCGTTGAGAGAATCGACAACAGCACGATGTAGAAAAAAGCCTTGGCCAGACTGGCCGAGACCGGACGCTTTACCGTCACTTGTGCATCCTCACACACTACACGTCGCGCCTTGATTCAGCCCGAACGATGCGGTGTAGTTGATAAATGTTAATAAAACGCCATGAAACTGGATGGTAACTGAAACACAATTTCATATGCGATGAAATAAATTGATCTGCCACAGGTTCTGGATAAATAGTTGTGCTTCCTGGGCAAATGAACATTGCCGCTTCCTTCCGTGTCGGTTAATAACAACAGTCATATAAAGAATAAGGTTTTTGCAACCAAAAAAGAAGGAAGCCATGAATCGTTTTATTATGGTCAATAGCCAGCAGTGCCTGGGTTGCCATGCCTGTGAGGTCGCCTGCGTCATGGCTCACAATGGCGAGCAGCATGTCCTGAGCCCGCGGCATTTTCAGCCCCGAATTACCGTCATCAAGCATCAGCAACAACGCAGTGCGGTGACCTGCCACCACTGTGAAGATGCGCCCTGCGCCAGAAGTTGCCCAAATGGGGCAATCAGCCATGAAAACGACAGCGTGCAGGTGAACCCGCAAAAATGTATTGGCTGCAAATCGTGCGTCGTGGCTTGTCCCTTTGGCACGATGCAGATCGTACTCACTCCCGTGGCTAAAGGAAAGGTGAAAGCGACAGCGCATAAATGCGACTTATGTCAGGGGCGTGAAGAGGGGCCCGCCTGCGTGGAAAACTGTCCGGCACAGGCGTTACAGTTGGTGACGGAAAACGCGCTTACCGGTCTGTCAAAAGCGCGCAGACTGCGTACAGCCAGTCTGGAGAGTCAGCCCTGGCACAGTAGCGCTACCGATTTTGTTCAGGTTGCCATCACCAAACGTGAGCAAATGCAGGCGACGCCTGCGCGTGGTGAGCCGGACAAGCTGGCGATTGAAGCCCGTAAAACCAGCTTTGAAGAGATCTATCTGCCGTTTCGTACGGCGCAGGCGGAACGGGAAGCATCCCGCTGTCTGAAATGCGGCGACCACAGTATTTGCGAATGGACCTGCCCACTGCATAACCATATTCCGCAGTGGATAGAACTGGTCAAAGCCGGGAACATTGACGCGGCGGTTGAGCTTTCTCATCAGACCAACTGTCTGCCGGAAGTGACCGGGCGCGTGTGTCCCCAGGATCGGCTCTGCGAAGGGGCATGTACGGTGCGTAACGAGCATGGCGCGGTGACTATCGGTAATATTGAGCGTTATATTTCTGATCGGGCGCTGAGTAAAGGTTGGCGACCGGACTTAAGCCACGTACAGAAAGTGGATAAGCGCGTCGCGATTATCGGCGCGGGTCCGGCGGGCCTGGCCTGTGCGGATGTGTTAGCGCGAAACGGCGTTAGCGCCACCGTGTACGATCGCCATCCTGAAATCGGCGGTTTGCTGACGTTTGGCATACCGGCCTTCAAGCTCGACAAAACGCTGCTGGCGCGTCGCCGTGAAATCTTCAGCGCCATGGGTATTCATTTCGAACTTAACTGCGAAGTGGGCAAGGATGTGGCGCTGGCGACGCTGCTGGAAGAGTACGATGCCGTGTTTGTGGGCGTGGGGACCTATCGTTCCATGAAGGCGGACCTGCCGAATGAAGACGCGCCTGGTGTTTATGATGCGCTGCCGTTCCTGATTGCCAACACGAAACAGGTGATGGGGCTGGATGAACTGCCTGAAGAACCGTTTATTGATACCGCCGGGCTGAACGTGGTTGTCCTGGGCGGAGGCGATACGGCAATGGACTGCGTTCGCACTGCGCTGCGTCACGGCGCAAGTCAGGTAACCTGCGCCTATCGTCGTGATGAAGCCAACATGCCGGGTTCGAAAAAAGAGGTAAAAAACGCGCGTGAAGAGGGGGCGAACTTTGAGTTTAACGTCCAGCCGGTTGAACTGGTGTTGAATGCCGATGGACGAGTCAGCGGCGTGCGTTTCTTACGTACCCAGCTTGGCGAGCCGGACGCGAATGGGCGTCGACGTCCGGTGCCGATCGCCGGGAGTGAGTTTGTTATGCCCGCAGACGCGGTGATCATGGCGTTTGGTTTCCACCCGCACGGTATGCCGTGGCTGGAGACGCATGGCGTTAAGGTCGATAACTGGGGACGCATTGCCGCCAACGTTGAGAGCGCGTACCGTTATCAAACCAGTAATCCGAAAATTTTTGCCGGCGGAGATGCGGTACGCGGTGCGGACCTGGTGGTCACGGCGATGGCCGAAGGGCGGCATGCTGCCCAAGGGATCGTTGACTGGCTGGGCGTAAAATCAGTCAAATCTCATTAATCGGCGAGTAGGCCGGATAAAACGCGTTAGCGTTGCCATCCGGCAATGTGCCGCATGCATGCCTGATGGCGCTTTGCTTATCAGGCCTACATTGTTCCAAGACAAACCCGGTTTCACGGCGTAGTATTATTTTTCACTTCTCGCCGTGGAGCCGGTATGTCGCAAAAAATTACCCTCATCAAAGATAAAGTCCTTTCTGATAACTACTTCATCCTGCGCAATATCACCTATGACCTGACCCGAAGTAATGGGGAGGTGATTCGTCACAAACGCGAGGTTTACGATCGCGGCAACGGTGCGACTATTCTGTTGTATAACGCTGAGAAAAAAAACGTGGTGCTCATCCGTCAGTTCCGCGTCGCGACCTGGGTCAACGGTAACGAAGACGGCCAACTGATTGAAACCTGCGCCGGGCTACTGGATAACGACGAACCGGAAGCGTGTATTCGTAAAGAGGCGATTGAAGAGACCGGCTATGAAGTGGGTGAAGTGCGTAAACTGTTCGAACTCTACATGTCGCCGGGTGGCGTAACGGAGCTGATCCATTTCTTTATCGCGCAATACAGCGACAGTCAGCGGGCAAACGCAGGCGGCGGTGTTGAAGATGAAGATATTGAGGTTCTGGAGCTACCGTTCACGCAGGCACTGGAAATGATTAAAACGGGTGAGATCCGTGACGGCAAAACGGTGCTGTTGTTGAACTACCTGCAGTCGTCGCACCTTATGGATTAACCTCCAGTATTAATATTTCTTTACAAATAGACGGCCAATCCGACGATTCTTATTGAGCCACATCAGTCGCGCAAGGAAGATACCGCTTAGGCTGTGTGTTTTGATTTCGGGGTTGTACCGTCCATGCGCTATCGCGTCATTTTCCTTTTCCTGCTCGGGCTGCTACCCGTTCGTTTGCTGTGGGCCGCGCCCGCGCAGCAGGCTTTTTCTGATTGGCAGGTGACGTGTAACAACCAGAATTTTTGCGTGGCGCGCAATACCGGAGAACATCACGGCCTGGTCATGACCCTCAGCCGCAGCGCTGGGGCGCACACCGATGCGGTGTTGCGTATTGAACTGGGAGGGCTGGAGCCTTCCCATGTTAAAGAGAGCGAAATTTCGCCGCGTCTGTTGCTGGATGGCGCCCCGCTTGCGCTTAGCGATGATCACTGGCGTATTACGCCCTGGCAACTGATGACCGATGATCCGGCCACTATTAGCGCATTTTTACAAACTGTACAGGACGCGAAGGCAATAACCCTGCAAAAAGGCGCGCAAAATCTTTCACTGATCGGATTAAAAGCCGCATTGCTGTTTATCGATGCCCAGCAAAAACGCGTGGGGAGCGAAACCGCCTGGATCGAAAAAGGTGATGAGCCGCCGCTCAGCGTACCGCCAGCCCCGGCCCTGAAAGGTGTGGCTGTCATTAACCCAACGCCAACGCCCTTAACGCAACAAGAGCGCAGTGAGCTGCTGGATTATGGTAACTGGCGCATCAATGGTATTCGCTGCTCGATCGATCCACTGCGTCGCGAGATGCGCGTCACGGCCCTGACGGATGATAAAGCGCTACTGATGATCGGCTGCGAAGCTGGGGCGTATAACACTATCGATCTGGCGTGGATTGTTTCGCGCGCAAAACCGTTAACCTCCAGTGCCGTACGTTTGAGTCTCCCTTTTAAAACGGATGCCGAAAGTCGGGATATGGAGCTGACCAACGCCACGTTTGACGAGAAGTCGCGAGAACTGGTTACCCTCGCCAAAGGGCGAGGGTTGGCAGATTGCGGTATCCAGACGCGTTGGCGCTATGATGGACAGCGGTTTCGCCTGGCGCGTTATGCCCAGGAACCAAGTTGCGATAACTGGCATGGACCAGATGCCTGGCCCACATTGTGGATCACGCGTTAAGCACTTTATGCGCTTTGGCGACGATGTTATCCACCGTAAAGCCGAAGAACGGGAACAACTTATCTGCCGGAGCCGATTCTCCATAACCGGTCATGCCGACAATTGCCCCTTTTAGACCGACATATTTGTACCAGTAATCGGCAATGCCTGCTTCCACCGCCACTCGCGCGCTGACGTTTGCCGGTAAGACTGATTCCCGGTACGCTTCATCCTGAGCGTCAAAAATATCGGTTGAGGGCAGAGAAACCACGCGCACGTTACGACCTTCACCGGTCAGTTTTTCCGCCGCCAGCAGCGTAATTTCCATTTCTGAACCGGTCGCAATCAAAATAACATCCGGTTTACCGCCGCTGTCCTTCAGCACATATCCTCCGCGGGCAATCTGCTGCACCTGTTCAGGCGTTCGCTCAACCTGCGCCAGATTTTGTCTGGAGAGGATTAGCGCCGTTGGCCCGTCATGGCGTTCGACCGCCAGCTTCCAGCCTACTGCCGCCTCAACCTGATCGCACGGTCGCCAGGTGCTGAAATTAGGTGTCAGACGCAGGCTGGCGAGCTGTTCGACGGCCTGGTGCGTAGGACCATCCTCCCCCAGACCAATCGAGTCGTGGGTATAAACCATGATTTGTCTGGCCTTCATCAGCGCCGCCATGCGTGCGGCATTACGGGCATATTCGACAAACATCAGGAACGTGGCGGTGTACGGCACAAAGCCTCCGTGATGGGCGATACCGTTAGCAATCGCGGTCATGCCAAACTCCCGCACGCCATAGTGGATGTAATTTCCGGCTGGATCCTCTTTAAGCGACGTAGATCCTTTCCAAATGGTCAGGTTGCTCGGCGCCAGATCCGCCGAGCCGCCAAGCAGCTCAGGCAGAATCGGCCCGTAGGCGTTCAGGGTATTTTGCGAGGCCTTACGGGTGGCGATTTTGGCCGGATTTGCCTGTAAGTCGGTAATGTACTTCTGGGTTGTTTCTTCCCACTGTTTCGGTAGCCCGCCGCTCATTCGACGGGTAAATTCAGCCGCCAGCTCCGGGTGTGCTTGTTGATACGCCGCGAATTTCTCATTCCAGGCCTGTTGCGCTTTCTTACCTTTTTCCCGTGCATCCCACGCCCGGTAAATCTCTTTGGGGATCTCAAAAGCAGGATGGTGCCACCCCAGCTTCTGTCGGGTTAGCGCCACTTCTTCTTCACCCAGCGCGGCGCCGTGCGCTTCTTCTTTCCCGGCTTTATTCGGTGAGCCAAAACCAATCACCGTGCGGCAGATAATCAGCGACGGCTTATCGGTAACAGCCTGCGCTTCCTGAATCGCTTTTTTCACCGCCTCAGGATCATGACCATCAATCTCATGCACCACATGCCAGTGATAGGCCTCAAAGCGTTTTGCGGTATCGTCGGTAAACCAGCCGTCGGTTTCGCCATCAATCGAGATGCCGTTGTGATCGTAGAAGCCGATCAGTTTGCCCAGTCCCAGGGTTCCCGCCAGGGAACAAACCTCGTGGGAAATCCCCTCCATCAGGCAGCCGTCGCCCATAAACACCCAGGTATAGTGGTTAACAATCTCATGATCCGGCTGGTTAAATTGCGCAGCCAGCGTGCGTTCGGCAATCGCCAGGCCAACCGCGTTGGCTAAACCCTGACCCAGCGGGCCGGTGGTGGTTTCCACGCCCGGCGTGTAGCCGATTTCCGGATGCCCTGGCGTCTTGGAATGCAGTTGGCGGAAGTTCTTCAACTCCTCTAACGGCAAATCGTAGCCGGAAAGATGCAGCAGACTGTAAAGCAGCATTGAAGCGTGACCATTGGACAGAATAAATCGGTCACGATCGTACCAGGTGGGATCGGTCGGGTTATGGCGGAGGAAATCATTCCACAGTACTTCGGCGATATCGGCCATACCCATTGGTGCGCCGGGGTGGCCTGAGTTAGCTTTTTGTACGGCATCCATACTTAGCGCACGAATGGCATTGGCAAGCTCTTTACGGGTCATAGGAAATACTCCTTGAAAAGTAAAGCGTTAGATGCGTGTGTTAATTCACACTTTTGGGAAAATTGCGGGCTGCACACGCAAAAAGCATAGCAGACAAGCATGGCATTGCTGGATTAAGCAGGTAACATGGCTGTTATAAGTTGATAACAAATTCTTTCTTTGAATGGCGAGAGTTTGGGGACCTTCAAAGTTTGGGCCGCTGACTGAGGTGATAATGTGCGGTTCGTAGCATGGTTACCCGCGCCACTTTTTTGATCGACACGTGAAAGGAACAACAAGATGGATGACCAGTTAAAACAAAGCGCCCTCGATTTCCACGAATTTCCAGTACCAGGTAAAATTCAGGTTTCTCCGACCAAGCCTCTTGCAACACAGCGCGATCTTGCTCTGGCCTACTCGCCAGGCGTTGCAGCGCCGTGTCTGGAAATTGAAAAGGACCCGCTGGCGGCCTACAAATACACCGCGCGCGGCAACCTGGTTGCGGTTATCTCCAACGGTACCGCGGTGCTGGGCCTGGGCAATATCGGCGCACTGGCTGGCAAACCGGTGATGGAAGGTAAAGGCGTTCTGTTTAAGAAATTCGCCGGGATTGACGTGTTCGATATCGAAGTGGATGAGCTCGATCCGGATAAATTTATCAATGTCGTGGCGGCTCTGGAGCCAACATTTGGCGGCATCAACCTCGAAGATATCAAAGCGCCGGAGTGCTTCTACATTGAGCAAAAACTGCGCGAGCGCATGAATATTCCGGTATTCCATGATGATCAGCACGGCACGGCGATCATCAGCACCGCCGCAATTCTGAACGGTCTGCGGGTGGTGGAGAAGAACATCTCTGACGTATGCATGGTGGTGTCCGGCGCAGGTGCGGCGGCGATTGCCTGTATGAACCTGCTGGTGGCGCTGGGGATGCAGAAACACAATATTGTGGTCTGCGACTCCAAAGGCGTGATTTACAAAGACCGCGAACCGAACATGGCGGAGACCAAAGCGGCTTACGCGGTAGTGGATGATGGTAAACGTACGCTGGATGACGTGATTGACGGCGCAGACATTTTCCTCGGCTGTTCTGGCCCGAAAGTGCTGACCCAGGAAATGGTCAAGAAGATGGCGCGTGCGCCAATGATCCTGGCACTCGCTAACCCGGAACCGGAAATCCTGCCGCCGCTGGCAAAAGAGGTGCGTTCCGACGCCATCATTTGCACCGGTCGTTCCGACTACCCGAACCAGGTTAACAACGTCCTGTGCTTCCCGTTCATCTTCCGCGGTGCGCTGGATGTCGGCGCTACCGCCATCAACGAAGAGATGAAACTGGCTGCAGTACACGCGATTGCTGAGCTGGCGCACGCCGAGCAGAGCGAGGTGGTGGCCTCTGCCTATGGCGACCAGGATCTGAGCTTTGGCCCGGAATACATCATTCCGAAACCGTTCGACCCACGTCTGATCGTCAAAATCGCCCCAGCGGTAGCAAAAGCGGCGATGGACTCCGGTGTGGCGACGCGTCCGATTGCTGACTTTGACGCTTATATCGATAAGCTGACTGAATTTGTCTACAAAACCAACCTGTTCATGAAGCCGATTTTCTCCCAGGCACGTAAAGCGCCGAAGCGCGTGGTGCTGACGGAAGGGGAAGAGGCGCGTGTGCTGCATGCGACTCAGGAGCTGATCACCTTAGGTCTGGCGAAGCCGATCCTGATTGGTCGTCCGAGCGTGATCGAAATGCGTATCCAGAAACTGGGGCTGCAGATCAAAGCCGGTGTCGATTTTGAAATCGTTAATAATGAGTCCGATCCGCGCTTTAAAGAGTACTGGAGCGAGTACTACCAGATCATGAAGCGCCGTGGTATTACCCAGGAGCAGGCGCAGCGTGCGGTGATTGCCAATACCACGGTGATCGGTGCGATCATGGTGCAGCGCGGTGAAGCGGATGCAATGATCTGCGGTACGATTGGCGACTATCATGAGCACTTCAGCGTAGTTAAAGAGGTGTTTGGTTACCGCGAAGGCGTGCATACGGCCGGAGCGATGAACGCTTTGCTGCTGCCAAGCGGTAACACCTTTATCGCCGACACCTACGTCAACGATGACCCTACGCCGGAGCAACTGGCTGAAATCGCCGTGATGGCGGCAGAAACCGTACGTCGCTTTGGTATTGAACCGAAGGTGGCATTACTGTCGCATTCCAACTTTGGCTCATCAAACTGTCCGTCGGCCAGCAAAATGCGTGAAGCACTGGCGCTGATTAAGGCGCGTGCGCCAGAATTGATGATTGACGGTGAAATGCACGGTGATGCCGCGCTGGTGGAAAGTATCCGTAATGACCGTATGCCGGACAGCCCGTTGAAAGGCTCAGCGAATATTCTGGTGATGCCGAATATGGAGGCTGCTCGTATTAGTTACAACTTACTACGTGTTTCCAGCTCCGAAGGCGTAACGGTCGGCCCAGTGCTGATGGGGGTAGCGAAACCGGTTCACGTATTAACGCAGATCGCCTCTGTTCGTCGTATCGTTAATATGGTGGCGCTGGCCGTTGTAGAAGCTCAAACACAGCCGCTGTAATTTCACTTTAATTATTTCTGGCGCGGGTACCTCCCGCGCCTTTTTATTTTCCTTTTCTTAGTGATCCACTTCACCTTTTAAACCTGGTTGCCGAATTTTGTTATTTACTCTGACAAAAAATTGCCACGATGAGGGCAGTTTTAGCGGAGGCGGTGAGCAATGGAAAAAGAACGCATCATTCAGGAATTTGTGCCGGGGAAACAGGTCACGCTGGCGCATCTCATTGCGCACCCAGGCGAAGAACTGGCGAAAAAGATCGGCGTTCCCGAAGCGGGCGCTATCGGCATTATGACGCTGACGCCAGGCGAAACCGCGATGATAGCCGGTGATTTAGCCATGAAAGCGGCGGATGTACATATTGGCTTTCTCGATAGATTCAGCGGGGCACTGGTGATTTATGGCTCGGTAGGCGCGGTAGAAGAAGCGTTATTACAGACGGTGAGCGGTCTGGGTCGGTTATTAAATTTCACGTTGTGCAACCTGACAAAAAGTTAATCAGAGGCGGCGATGAAACGTATTGCGTTTGTCGGTACGGTGGGCGCGGGGAAAACAACGCTCTTTAATGCGCTACAGGGGAATTATTCCCTCGCCAGAAAAACACAGGCCGTTGAGTTTAATGAAAATGGCGATATCGATACGCCAGGAGAATATTTTAGCCATCCGCGCTGGTACCACGCCTTAATTACCACGCTGCAGGATGTCGATACGTTGATTTATATACACGCGGCAAATGATAAAGAAAGTCGCTTACCTGCCGGGCTGTTGGATATCGGCGCCAGTAAACGACAAATCGCCGTTATCAGCAAAACGGACATGCCGGATGCCGACGTCGCCGCAACGCGACAACTACTTCGCGGGATGGGGTTTCAGGAGCCGATTTTCGAGCTCAATAGCCATGACCCGCGCAGCGTGCAGCACCTGGTGGATTATCTGACTGAGCTCAGCCAAAAGGAGGAAAGGGCAGGTGAAAAAACTCATCACAGCTAACGATATTCGTGCGGCCCACGCACGCGGCGAACAGGAAATGTCGGTTGTTCTGCGCGCCAGCATCATCACCCCGGAGGCACGCGAAGTGGCGGAGCTGCTGGGTGTCACTATCCGTGAATGCGACGAATCCGCGCCAACTGCCGCCGCTGTAGCACCGGCTGCGGTGGATGATGGCAAAACGGAGAGCCAGCGCATTCGTGAAACCATCATTGCGCAATTGCCCGAAGGACAATTTACCGAAAGCCTGGTCGCGCAGCTGATGGACAAAGTCATGAAGGAGAAACAGTCGCTGGAGCAGGGCGGAATGCAGCCGAGCTTTAAATCGGTCACCGGCAAAGGCGGCGTCAAAGTCATCGACGGTAGCAGCGTGAAGTTTGGGCGTTTTGACGGCGCACAACCACACTGCGTTGGCTTAACCGATCTGGTGACCGACCAGGACGGTAGCAGCATGGCCGCCGGGTTCATGCAGTGGGATAACGCCTTTTTCCCATGGACGCTGAACTACGACGAAATCGACATGATTCTGGAAGGCGAGCTGCACGTTCGCCACGAAGGTGAAACCATGATTGCTAAAGCCGGGGACGTCATGTTTATCCCGAAAGGCTCCAGCATTGAATTTGGTACGCCATCGACGGTGAAGTTTCTGTATGTGGCCTGGCCTGCGAACTGGCAGTCCTGCTAAGGCGGATGTATGAAGGATTTCATTACCGAAGCATGGCTCAGAGCGAATCATACGCTCAGCGAGGGGGCTGAAATTCATCTCCCCGCTGATGCTCGCCTGACGCCGTCTGCCCGGGAATTACTGGAAAGCCGACATCTGCGCATTAAGTTTATCGACGAGCAGGGCAGCCTGTTTATTGATGACGAACAACAGCAGCCGCAGCCGGTGCATGGTTTAACCAGCAGCGATACCCATCCACAGGCCAGCTGCGAACTGTGTCATCAACCGGTGGCGAAGAAACCAGACACGCTGACGCATCTGACGGCTGACAAGATGGTGGCCAAAAGTGATCCACGTCTGGGATTTCGCGCCGCGCTGGACAGCACCATCGCGCTGGCCGTGTGGTTGCAGATCGAGCTGGCGGAACCGTGGCAGCCGTGGCTGGCGGATATCCGTTCGCGTCTGGGCAATATTATGCGTGCCGACGCTATGGATGAGCCGCTGGCCGCACAAGCTATCGTCGGTTTGAGCGACGAAGATTTACACCGGCTTTCACATCATCCGCTGCGCTATCTGGATCACGATCATCTGGTGCCTGAGGCCAGCCACGGACGTGATTGCGCGCTGCTGAATCTGCTGCGTACCAAAGTCCGTGAAACGGAGACGGTGGCGGCTCAGGTCTTCATTACCCGCAGTTTTGAAGTTATACGACCGGACATCATGCAGGCGCTCAATCGCCTTTCCAGTACGGTCTACGTGATGATGATTCTGAGCGTGGCGAAACATCCGCTGACGGTTAGCCAAATTCAACAACGACTGGGGGAGAAGCCATGATCATCGAACGTGCTCGTCAACTCGCCCAGCAAGCCCCTGCTCGGGTGGTGTTCCCGGATGCGCTGGATGTCCGGGTGCTGAAAGCGGCGAATTATTTGCATCAGCACGGTCTGGCGCACCCCATTCTCGTCGCCAGCCCATTTGCCTTGCGCCAGTTTGCTCTCAGCCATCGGGTGGCGCTGGATGGTATTCAGGTTATCGATCCGCAAAGCAATCTGGCAATGCGCGAAGAGTTTGCGCTGCGCTGGCTGGCCCGCGCGGGAGATAAAACGCCTGCGGATGCGCTGGAAAAACTTAACGATCCGCTGATGTTCGCCGCGGCAATGGTCAGCGCGGGGAAAGCTGACGTTTGTATTGCTGGCAATCTGTCGTCAACAGCAAACGTGCTGCGCGCCGGGTTACGCATTATTGGGCTACAGCCGGGCTGTAAAACGCTGTCGTCGATTTTTCTGATGCTGCCGCAGTATCTCGGACCGTCATTAGGCTTTGCCGATTGCAGCGTCGTACCCCAGCCCACCGCTGCACAGCTGGCGGATATTGCGATTGCCAGCGCGCAGACCTGGCAGGCAATTACCGGTGAAGAGCCGCGCGTGGCCATGCTGTCGTTTTCAAGTAATGGCAGTGCCCGTCACCCCAACGTCGCTAACGTGCAGCAGGCGACCGAGATCGTTCGTGAACGTGCGCCGCAGCTTATCGTGGATGGTGAACTGCAATTTGATGCCGCCTTTGTTCCGGATGTCGCCGCGCAAAAAGCGCCTGCAAGTCCGTTAAAGGGTAATGCCAATGTGATGGTCTTCCCATCGCTTGAAGCAGGCAATATTGGTTACAAAATCGCCCAGCGTTTGGGAGGGTATCGTGCAGTCGGGCCACTGATCCAAGGGCTTGCCGCACCGCTTCATGACCTCTCTCGCGGCTGTAGCGTACAGGAAATTATCGAACTGGCGTTGGTGGCAGCAGTGCCGCGCCAGACTGACGTGAGTCGTGAAAACGCCTCACAAACACTGGTTGTTTAGGTCCCGTTCTGGACCCCTTAATGAGAGGAAAACACTATGGAAGCATTAGGAATGATTGAAACCCGGGGCCTGGTTGCACTGATTGAGGCTTCTGACGCAATGGTTAAAGCGGCACGCGTGAAACTGGTTGGCGTGAAGCAGATCGGTGGCGGTCTGGTCACTGCCATGGTCCGTGGCGACGTAGCGGCATGCAAAGCCGCAACGGACGCAGGTGCTGCGGCTGCACAGCGTATTGGCGAGCTGGTTTCCGTACATGTGATCCCGCGTCCACATGGCGATCTGGAAGAAGTGTTCCCGATCAGCTTTAAAGGCGACAGCAACGACATGTAAGTCGTCCATGTGACGCCACAGACTGTATTGCTGGCGTCACCCTCTCTCCTTTTCACATTACCTTCTGCGGAGGGTAGGGGGAGGTTTTACCTGAAATATGCCACGGAGGCGCGTATGAAACTGGCAATCGTCACAGGACAAATTGTTTGTACCGTACGCCATCAGGGGCTCGCGCACGACAAGTTGCTGATGGTGGAAATGATTGATGCCCAGGGTAACCCCGACGGGCAATGTGCTGTTGCTATCGACAGCATCGGGGCGGGAACCGGAGAGTGGGTGCTGCTGGTCAGCGGAAGCTCAGCCCGTCAGGCGCACCGTAACGAATCATCACCTGTCGATCTGTGCGTGATTGGCATTGTCGATGAAGTGGTGGCAGGTGGTCAGGTGATCTTCCATAAATAAGGCAGAAAATCATGAATCAACAGGATATTGAACAGGTCGTGAAAGCGGTACTGCTGAAAATGAAAGACAGCAGCCAACCCGTCAGTGCCGTTCAAGAAATGGGCGTTTTTGCCTCCCTGGATGACGCAGTGGCGGCAGCAAAACTGGCCCAGCAAGGGCTGAAAAGCGTTGCCATGCGCCAACTGGCTATCACGGCGCTACGTGAGGCGGGCGAAAAGCACGCCAGAGAATTAGCGGAACTTGCCGTCACAGAAACCGGCATGGGACGCGTTGAGGATAAATTTGCCAAAAACGTGGCGCAGGCACGCGGCACGCCGGGAGTGGAATGTCTGTCTCCACAGGTCCTGACCGGCGATAACGGCCTGACGCTGATTGAAAATGCGCCGTGGGGCGTGGTGGCCTCGGTGACACCGTCCACCAACCCGGCCGCAACCGTTATTAACAATGCCATTAGCCTGATCGCAGCTGGCAACAGCGTGGTCTTCGCGCCGCATCCGGCGGCGAAAAAAGTTTCTCAGCGCGCCATCACCCTGCTTAACCAGGCGGTGGTCGCTGCAGGCGGTCCGGCAAACCTGCTGGTCACCGTTGCCAATCCGGATATCGAAACCGCCCAGCGTCTGTTCAAGTACCCAGGCATCGGCCTGCTGGTCGTCACCGGTGGCGAAGCCGTAGTGGATGCCGCGCGTAAACACACCAACAAACGTTTGATTGCTGCCGGTGCGGGTAACCCGCCGGTGGTGGTGGATGAAACGGCCGACCTGGCACGCGCGGCGCAGTCGATCGTCAAAGGCGCGTCGTTTGACAACAACATTATCTGCGCCGACGAAAAAGTGCTGATTGTGGTCGACAGCGTCGCCGATGAGCTGATGCGTCTGATGGAAAGCCAGCATGCGGTGAAATTGACCGCGGCCCAAGCTGAACAGCTGCAACCAGTGCTGCTGAAAAATATCGATGAGCGCGGTAAAGGCACGGTCAGTCGTGACTGGGTAGGGCGCGACGCAGGAAAAATCGCTGCGGCGATTGGTCTGAACGTACCGGAGCAAACCCGGCTGTTATTCGTCGAAACCTCCGCGACGCATCCGTTTGCCGTCACCGAACTGATGATGCCGGTTCTGCCGGTCGTGCGGGTCGCTAACGTCGATGAAGCCATTGAACTGGCGGTCAAGCTTGAAGGCGGCTGCCACCATACGGCGGCGATGCACTCACGCAACATCGACAATATGAACCGCATGGCGAACGCCATTGATACCAGCATTTTCGTTAAGAACGGGCCGTGTATTGCCGGTCTGGGACTTGGCGGCGAAGGCTGGACCACGATGACCATTACCACGCCAACCGGGGAAGGGGTGACCAGCGCGCGTACGTTTGTGCGTCTGCGTCGCTGTGTGTTGGTGGACGCCTTCAGAATTGTATAAGGAGTAAAAGAGATGGCGCACGACGAACAACGTTGGCTGACACCCAGACTGCAAAAAGCAGCCACGCTATGCAACCAGACGCCTGCTGAGAGCGAATCACCGCTATGGTTGGGCGTTGATTTGGGGACGTGTGATGTGGTGTCGATGGTCGTCGACGGTGACGGGCAGCCGGTAGCGGTTTGCCTCGACTGGGCCGATGTCGTGCGCGATGGCATCGTCTGGGATTTCTTCGGCGCAGTAACCATTGTTCGTCGCCATCTCGATACGCTTGAACAACAGCTGGGTTGCCGCTTTACCCATGCGGCAACCTCGTTTCCACCGGGAACGGACCCACGAATCTCCATTAACGTGCTGGAGTCAGCCGGACTTGAAGTGAGTCATGTGCTCGACGAGCCGACCGCCGTGGCGGATCTGTTGCAGCTCGATAACGCTGGTGTGGTGGATATTGGTGGCGGTACCACCGGGATTGCCATTGTTAAACAGGGCAAAGTGACCTACTCCGCCGATGAAGCGACCGGTGGGCATCACATTTCTCTGACGCTGGCCGGTAACCGCCGTATCCAACTGGAAGAAGCCGAACAGTACAAACGTAGCAACGGTCAGGAAATCTGGCCGGTGGTTAAGCCGGTCTACGAAAAGATGGCGGAAATCGTGGCTCACCATATAGCCGGACAGGGCGTTACCGATTTATGGCTGGCCGGCGGTTCCTGCATGCAGCCGGGCGTGGATGAGCTGTTCCGTAAGCGCTTCCCGGAACTGCAGGTGCATTTACCCCAGCACAGCCTGTTTATGACCCCGCTGGCGATTGCCAACAGCGGAAAAGAAAAAGCGGAAGGAATCTATGCAAGCTGAATTGCAGACCGCGCTCTTTCAGGCATTCGACACCCTGAATCTGCAACGCGTAAAAACGTTTAGCGTCCCACCGGTCACCCTTTGCGGACTCGGAGCGCTCAGTACCTGCGGACAGGAAGCACAAACGCGCGGACTGACGCACATGTTTGTCATGGTAGACAGCTTCCTGCATCAGGCGGGAATGACCGCTGCGCTGGAACGCAGCCTGGCGATGAAAGGTGTGGCGATGACACTGTGGCCATGTCCGGTGGGCGAACCGTGCATTACGGATGTCTGCGCCGCGGTCGCGCAACTGCGTGAATCGAAGTGCGACGGCGTGGTGGCCTTTGGCGGTGGCTCTGTACTGGATGCCGCTAAAGCAGTGGCGTTGCTGGTGACTAATCCCACGCAGACCCTGGCTGACATGGATGAGCGCAGCGCGTTACGTCCGCGTTTGCCGCTGATTGCCGTACCAACTACCGCCGGAACGGGGTCGGAAACCACTAACGTCACGGTGATTATCGACGCCGCGACCGGACTTAAAAAAGTGCTGGCGCATGCGTCGTTGATGCCGGATGTGGCGATTCTTGACGCCGCGCTAACGGAAGGCGTACCCGCACACGTCACGGCGATGACCGGGATCGATGCGCTGACGCATGCCGTTGAAGCGTATAGCGCCCTGAACGCGACGCCGTTTACCGACAGCCTGGCGATTGGCGCGATTGCGATGATCGGCAAATCGCTGCCGAAGGCCGTTGGCTATGGGCAGGATCTGGCGGCGCGGGAAAGCATGCTGCTGGCCTCCTGTATGGCCGGGATGGCGTTTTCCAGCGCGGGGCTGGGCCTGTGCCATGCGATGGCCCACCAGCCGGGTGCGACGTTGCACATTCCGCACGGGCAGGCTAACGCCATGCTGCTGCCCACGGTAATGGGGTTCAACCGCATGGTGTGTCGCGAACGCTTCAGTCATATCGGACGGGCGTTAACCAACAAGAAGTCGGACGATCGCGATGCCATCAACGCCGTCAGCGAGCTGATTAGCGAAGTGGGCCAGACCAGACGGCTCTCCGACGTTGGGGCAAAGCCCGAGCATTACAGCGCATGGGCTGACGCCGCGCTGGAGGATATTTGTATTCGCAGTAACCCACGCACCGCCACACAGGCACAGATTATCGACCTGTACGTGGCTGCCGGGTAATGCCTGTAGGCCGGATAAGGTGCTCGCACCGCCATCCGGCAATAACACGGCGTTAATGCCGGAGGCGACGTAAACGTCTTATCCGGCCTACAAATCACAAATGACAGGGAGTAGGGGCTATGGGAATTAACGAAATCATCATGTACATCATGATGTTCTTTATGCTGATTGCCGCCGTGGACAGGATCCTGTCGCAGTTTGGCGGTTCAGCGCGCTTCCTCGGTAAGTTCGGTAAGAGTATTGAGGGATCGGGCGGTCAGTTTGAAGAAGGTTTTATGGCGATGGGCGCGTTGGGCCTGGCGATGGTCGGTATGACCGCGCTGGCACCGGTACTGGCGCATGTGCTCGGTCCGGTGATTATTCCGCTGTACGAAATGCTGGGCGCGAACCCGTCGATGTTTGCCGGAACGCTGCTGGCGTGCGACATGGGCGGCTTCTTCCTGGCAAAAGAACTGGCGGGCGGCGACGTTGCGGCGTGGTTGTACTCTGGCCTGATCCTTGGGGCGATGATGGGGCCGACGCTGGTTTTCTCCATTCCGGTTGCGCTGGGGATTATTGAACCGTCCGACCGTCGTTATCTGGCGTTGGGCGTGCTGGCCGGTATCGTCACCATTCCGATTGGTTGTATTGCGGGTGGTTTGATAGCGATGTACTCCGGCGTTGAAATCAACGGTCAGCCGGTGGAGTTCACCTTCGCGCTAATCCTGATGAACATGATCCCGGTGCTGATCGTGGCTGTGCTGGTGGCGCTGGGTCTGAAATTCATCCCGGAAAAAATGATCAACGGCTTCCAGATTTTCGCGAAATTCCTGGTGGCGCTGATCACCATCGGTCTGGCGGCGGCGGTCATCAAATTCCTGCTTGGTTGGGAGCTGATCCCGGGTCTGGACCCTATCTTCATGGCGCCGGGCGACAAGCCGGGTGAAGTGATGCGCGCCATCGAAGTTATCGGCTCTATCTCCTGTGTACTGCTCGGCGCGTACCCGATGGTGCTGCTGCTGACCCGCTGGTTTGAAAAACCGCTGATGAGCGTCGGTAACCTGTTAAAAGTCAATAACATTGCGGCTGCGGGCATGGTGGCGACACTGGCGAACAACATCCCAATGTTCGGCATGATGAAGAATATGGATACCCGCGGCAAAGTGATCAACTGCGCGTTTGCGGTCTCCGCGGCCTTCGCGCTGGGTGACCACTTAGGTTTCGCCGCTGCCAACATGAACGCCATGATCTTCCCGATGATTGTCGGCAAGCTGATTGGCGGCGTGACGGCGATTGGTGTGGCTATGCTGTTGGTACCGAAAGATGAAGATGTGCCAGCAGAAGTGGAAACCAACCCGGAGGCGCAATCGTGAACACTCGCCAGCTACTGAGCGTCGGTATCGATATCGGCACCACCACCACTCAGGTGATCTTCTCGCGCCTTGAGCTGGTTAACCGTGCGGCAGTGTCGCAGGTGCCGCGCTACGAATTCATCAAACGCGAAATTAGCTGGCAAAGCCCGGTGTTCTTCACCCCTGTTGATAAGCAGGGCGGGTTGAAAGAGGCTGAACTTAAGGCACTGATCCTTGCCCAGTATCAGGCGGCGGGCATCAAGCCTGAAGCTGTTGATTCCGGGGCGATCATCATCACCGGCGAAAGCGCCAAAACCCGCAACGCCCGCCCGGCGGTAATGACGCTCTCCCAGTCGCTGGGGGACTTCGTGGTTGCCAGCGCCGGTCCGCACCTGGAGTCGGTGATCGCCGGTCACGGTGCGGGCGCACAAACGCTGTCTGAGCAGAAGTTGTGCCGTGTACTGAATATCGACATCGGTGGCGGGACGTCGAACTATGTGTTGTTCGACGCCGGAAAGGTCAGCGGTTCGGCCTGCCTGAACGTCGGTGGGCGACTGCTGGAAACTGACGGTCAGGGGCGCGTGGTGCATGCGCATCAGCCGGGACAGATGATTGTCGATGACGTATTTGGTCCGGGCTTTGACGCCCGAACGCTCAACGCCTCACAACTGGTCCAGGTAGCAAGACGCATGGCGGCGCTGATTGTGGAGGTGATTGACGGCACGCTGTCACCGCTGGCGCAGGCGCTGATGCAAACCGGTCTGCTGCCAACTGGCGTGAAGCCGGAAGTGATTACGTTGTCCGGTGGGGTAGGTGAATGCTACCGCAACCAACCTGCCGATCCGTTCTGTTTTTCCGACATCGGACCGCTGCTCGCCACGGCGCTGCATGAGCATCCGCGTCTGCGTGAGATGAACGTGCAGTTCCCGGCGCAAACCGTGCGCGCCACGGTGATTGGCGCCGGGGCGCATACGCTGTCGCTTTCGGGCAGCACTATCTGGCTGGAAGGCGTGGCGCTTCCGCTGCGCAATCTGCCGGTGGCGATTCCGGTTGATGAGGCTGATTTGGTGACTGCCTGGCAACAGGCGTTGATGCAGCTCGATCTGGATCCGCAAACGGACGCCTACGTGCTGGCGCTGCCCGGTTCGCTACCGGTGCGCTACGCAGCGCTGTTAACGGTAATTGATGCGCTGCTGGCCTTTGTCGCGCGCTATCCGAATCCGCATCCCCTGCTGGTGGTAGCCGAGCAGGATTTTGGTAAAGCCCTGGGCATGCTGTTACGCCCACAGTTACAGCAACACCCGCTGGCGGTCATCGATGAGGTGGTTGTCCGGGCGGGGGACTATATCGACATTGGTACGCCTCTTTTTGGCGGATCGGTTGTGCCGGTGACGGTGAAATCACTCGCATTTCCTTCCTGAGGGAACGACTTATGAAACTAAAGACCACATTGTTCGGCAATGTTTATCAGTTTAAGGATGTTAAAGAGGTGCTGGCCAAAGCCAACGAACTGCGTTCGGGGGATGTGCTGGCAGGGGTAGCTGCAACCAGTTCGCAGGAACGCGTGGCGGCCAAGCAGGTGCTGTCGGAAATGACGGTAGCGGATATCCGTAATAACCCGGTGATTTCCTATGAAGAGGACTGCGTGACGCGTCTGATTCAGGATGACGTCAACGAAACGGCCTATAACCGCATCAAAAACTGGAGTATCAGCGAGCTGCGCGAGTACGTGCTGAGCGATGAAACCTCTGTTGATGACATTGCGTTTACGCGCAAAGGGTTAACGTCGGAAGTGGTCGCTGCGGTAGCAAAAATCTGCTCCAACGCGGACCTGATCTACGGCGGCAAGAAAATGCCGGTGATCAAAAAAGCTAACACCACTATCGGGCTGCCGGGCACCTTTAGCTGCCGTTTGCAGCCGAACGACACCCGTGACGACGTGCAGAGTATTGCGGCGCAAATCTATGAAGGGCTGTCTTTCGGAGCGGGCGATGCGGTGATCGGCGTAAACCCGGTAACGGATGACGTGGAAAACTTAAGCCGCGTGCTTGATACCGTGTACGGCGTTATCGATAAATTCAATATTCCGACCCAGGGCTGCGTACTGGCGCACGTTACCACCCAGATTGAAGCGATTCGTCGCGGCGCGCCGGGTGGATTGATCTTCCAGAGTATCTGCGGCAGCGAGAAAGGTTTAAAAGAGTTCGGCGTGGAGCTGGCAATGCTCGATGAAGCGCGCGCCGTAGGCGCTGAATTCAACCGTATCGCCGGGGAAAACTGCCTGTACTTCGAAACCGGACAAGGTTCTGCGCTCTCCGCTGGCGCTAACTTCGGCGCCGATCAGGTGACAATGGAAGCGCGTAACTACGGGCTGGCGCGGCACTACGATCCGTTCCTGGTGAACACCGTGGTGGGCTTTATCGGGCCAGAGTATCTCTACAACGACCGTCAGATTATTCGCGCGGGTCTGGAAGATCACTTTATGGGCAAGCTGAGCGGCATCTCGATGGGCTGCGACTGCTGCTACACCAACCATGCTGATGCTGACCAGAACCTTAACGAAAACCTGATGATTCTGCTCGCCACCGCTGGCTGCAACTACATCATGGGCATGCCGCTCGGTGACGACATCATGCTCAACTATCAGACCACCGCATTCCACGATACCGCGACCGTGCGCCAGTTGCTGAACCTGCGCCCGTCGCCGGAGTTTGAACGCTGGCTGGAAACCATGGGCATTATGGCAAACGGTCGCCTGACCAAACGGGCGGGCGATCCGTCACTGTTCTTCTGATGATGCGGGGATGAAACACGATGGATCAAAAACAGATTGAAGAAATTGTACGCAGCGTAATGGCGTCAATGGGTGAGTCTCAACCGCAGGCTCAAGAACCGTCAGCACCAGCAAAATGCAGCACTACGCAGTGCGCCGCGCCGACTGGTGAAAGCTGTGCGATGGACTTAGGCTCAGCCGAAGCTAAAGCGTGGATAGGCGTTGAGAATCCGCACCGCGCAGAGGTGTTGACTGAACTGCGGCGCAGTACCGCGGCGCGTGTTTGTACCGGGCGCGCCGGTCCTCGTCCGCGTACCCAGGCGCTGCTGCGCTTCCTGGCCGACCACTCGCGTTCGAAAGATACGGTGTTAAAAGAAGTGCCGGAAGAGTGGGTAAAAGCGCAAGGGCTACTGGAAGTGCGTTCGGAAATCAGTGACAAAAACCTGTATCTGACGCGCCCGGATCTGGGCCGTCGTCTGAGTGCGGAAGCCATTGATGCGCTGAAATCGCAGTGTGTGATGAACCCGGATGTGCAGGTGATTATCTCTGATGGCTTGTCTACCGATGCCATCACTGCCAACTACGAAGAGATTCTCCCGCCGCTGTTGTCAGGCTTAAAACAAGCCGGATTAAAAGTCGGGACCCCGTTCTTCGTTCGCTATGGTCGCGTGAAAATCGAAGATCAGATCGGCGAACTGCTGGGCGCGAAAGCGGTGATCCTGCTGGTGGGGGAACGTCCGGGTCTCGGTCAGTCGGAAAGTCTCTCCTGCTACGCCGTCTATTCGCCGCGTGTGGCGACGACCGTAGAAGCGGACCGTACCTGTATCTCGAACATTCACCAGGGCGGTACGCCACCGGTTGAAGCAGCGGCGGTGATTGTGGATTTGGCCAAGCGCATGCTGGAGCAAAAAGCCTCCGGCATCAATATGACCCGTTAAGGAGGCATCATGCCAGCATTAGATTTGATTAGACCTTCAGTCACCGCAATGCGCGTGATTGCCTCGGTAAATGACGGTTTTGCCCGTGAGCTTAAGTTACCGCCACATATCCGTAGCCTCGGACTCATCACAGCAGACTCTGATGACGTGGCGTATATTGCCGCAGACGAAGCGACAAAACAGGCGATGGTGGAAGTGGTTTATGGCCGCTCGCTGTACGCCGGTGCGGCGCACAGTCCCTCTCCAACCTCGGGCGAAGTACTGATTATGCTCGGTGGCCCAAACCCGGCTGAAGTTCGCGCGGGTCTGGACGCGATGGTCGCCAATATTGAAAGTGGTGCGGCGTTCCAGTGGGCGAATGACGCAGAAGATACCGCCTTCCTGGCGCACGTGGTTTCGCGTACCGGTTCGTATCTTTCCGCGACCGCAGGATGCCGACTTGGCGATCCAATGGCGTATCTGGTGGCGCCGCCGCTGGAAGCGACGTTTGGTATTGATGCGGCGCTGAAATCTGCTGATGTACAACTGGTGACCTACGTGCCACCGCCGTCAGAAACCAACTATTCAGCCGCGTTTTTGACCGGTAGCCAGGCCGCTTGTAAAGCCGCATGTAACGCCTTTGCTGATGCCGTTCTGGATATTGCCCGTAATCCAATCCAGCGCGCGTAAGAGAGGTTGTGATGATCAATGCACTGGGATTACTGGAAGTGGATGGCATGGTGGCTGCCGTAGACGCGGCGGATGCCATGCTGAAAGCCGCGAACGTACGCCTGCTGAGCCACGAAGTGCTCGATCCAGGCAGGCTGACGCTGGTCGTGGAAGGCGATCTGGCGGCGTGCCGCGCAGCGCTGGATGCTGGCAGCGCCGCCGCAGCGCGAACGGGCCGTGTTATCAGCCGTAAGGAGATAGGCCGACCGGACGATGACACCCAGTGGCTGATCGGCGGTTTTAAGCGCCAGCCGAAGAAACCAGAACAGAAGCCAGAAGTGAAAACAGACGTAAAAGCAGAGAAGACACAGGACGCCCCGTTAACGTCTGAATCCTCTGAACAACTTCTGACGCTGTTAGCATCGGTCCGTCAAGGAATGACGGCAGGGGAAGTGGCTGCCCACTTTGGCTGGTCACTTGATGAAGCCAGAAAGGCGCTGGAACAGCTCTTTTCTGACGGAGCGTTGCGTAAACGCAGTAGTCGCTATCGCTTAAAAAATTAACCTGTCGGAGGGCCGGGGGCTTCGTTGAAGCTTCCGGCTTAAAAGATCATGAAAAAGAACCGTACTGCAAACCTGCACCATCTTTATCATGAAGTGTTACCCGAAGACGTTAAACTTACGCCGAAAGTGGAGGTGGACAACGTTCACCAGCGGCGAACAACGGATGTATATGAGCATGCGCTGACGATTACCGCCTGGCAGCAGATTTACGATCAGCTGCATCCGGGAAAATTTCATGGCGAGTTCACGGAAATCCTGCTCGACGATATTCAGGTTTTCCGTGAATACACCGGACTCGCGCTGCGCCAGTCGTGTCTTGTCTGGCCGAACTCGTTCTGGTTTGGCATTCCGGCCACGCGCGGCGAACAGGGTTTTATTGGCGCCCAATGTCTGGGCAGTGCTGAAATTGCCACCCGACCTGGTGGGACGGAGTTTGAACTGAGTACGCCGGATGATTACACCATTCTGGGGGTTGTCATTTCGGAAGAGGCGATTGCCCGTCAGGCCAACTTCCTGCATAACCCGGAAAGGGTGCTGCATATGCTGCGCAACCAGTCGGCGCTGGAAGTCAAAGAACAGCACAAAGCCGCGCTATGGGGCTTTGTGCAGCAGGCGCTGGCAACGTTTAGCGAAAATCCAGAAAACCTGCGTCAACCTGCGGTACGCAAAGTGTTGGGCGATAACCTGCTGCTGGCGATGGGGACCATGCTGGAAGAAGCGCAGCCGATTATAACCGCTGAGAGCATCAGCCATCAGAGCTATCGTCGTTTACTGTCGCGTGCGCGCGAGTATGTGTTGGAAAACATGTCAGAGCCGCTGACCGTGCTCGATCTGTGTAACCAACTGCACGTCAGCCGTCGGACGTTGCAAAACGCCTTTCACGCGATTCTGGGGATTGGTCCGAATGCCTGGTTAAAACGTATTCGCCTGAACGCCGTGCGTCGAGAGCTGATAAGTCCGTGGTCGCAGAGTGCGACGGTGAAAGATGCCGCCATGCAGTGGGGATTCTGGCATTTAGGGCAGTTTGCTACCGACTACCAGCAGTTGTTTGCGGAAAAACCGTCGTTGACGCTGCATCAGCGTATGCGCCAGTGGGCGTGATGGCATTACTGTGCCGGATGTGACGCTTTGCGTCTTATCAGGCCTATGGATTGTAGGCCTGATAAGCATTGCGTCATCAGGCAATTATACCCAGTCGCGGACCTGAATAAATTCGCTAAGGGCAGCTTCCGGGCTGTTCGCTTCCGGCTGCCAGTCATACTCCCAGCGCACCAGCGGCGGCATCGACATCAGAATCGATTCCGTGCGCCCACCGGTCTGCAGACCGAACAATGTGCCGCGATCCCACACCAGGTTAAATTCGACATAGCGCCCGCGACGATAAAGCTGGAAGTTGCGCTCGCGTTCACCCCAATTTATCGCTTTACGTCGCTCAACAATGGGCAGGTACGCCTCGGTGTAACCTTGCCCCACCGCCTGCATAAAGGCGAAGCAGTGGTCGAAACCCGGGGTATTCAAATCATCGAAAAACAGCCCGCCAATGCCGCGCTGCTCGTCGCGGTGTTTAAGGAAGAAGTAGTCATCGCACCACTTTTTGTAACGGGGATAAACGTCTTCACCGAACGGCTGACACAGATCCCGCGCCGTACGGTGCCAGTGTACCGCATCCTCTTCAAAGCCGTAGTAGGGAGTTAAGTCAAAGCCGCCGCCAAACCACCAGACGGGATCGGCGTCCGGTTTTTCCGCGATAAAAAAGCGCACGTTGGCGTGACTGGTCGGAATATAGGGATTCTGCGGATGCACCACCAGCGAGACGCCCATGGCTTCAAAGCTGCGCCCGGCAAGTTCAGGTCGATGGGCGGTAGCCGAGGCCGGCATCGCATCGCCGTGGACGTGAGAGAAGTTGACGCCCGCTTGCTCGAAAATACCGCCGTTACGCAGTACCCGGCTGCGCCCGCCGCCACCTGCTTCGCGCTGCCAGTTATCTTCAACAAACTCGGTGCCGTCTACGGCGGATAATCGCTGGCAAATATCATCCTGCAGGCTAAGCAGGAACTGTTTTACGCGCTGTGCATCGGGCTTCATGATTAACGTTTCTTCGAGTGTGCTTTCTGGTTATCAAACCAGTGGAAATAGCTGATGATGCCATTGGCGATAGCGGTAGCAATTTTTTGTCGAAATGCCGCCGTGCCCAGCAGTCGTTCTTCTTCCGGGTTGGTAATGAACGACGTTTCGACCAGTACCGAAGGAATTGAGGGTGATTTTAGCACCACGAAGGCGGCCTGTTCCGTGCTGCGACTGTGCAGACGGTGTACCGGCTTGATCTT
Organism: Citrobacter sp. wls710; assembly: GCF_005281115.1. NCBI lineage: Bacteria > Pseudomonadati > Pseudomonadota > Gammaproteobacteria > Enterobacterales > Enterobacteriaceae > Citrobacter > Citrobacter sp. wls710. Next base: position 18,376 of record NZ_SZXD01000025.1, on the reverse strand, counting down.
CTTAAGAATATGCGAACCTAACGTCAGGCTGTTTTTAATGGTGTCAGTTTGCACCAGATCGAACAGCACCTGCTGCAACAAGTGATCTTTATCGGTGGTTTTTTTTCCGGCGACTTCATCGGCGCGGTTTTCGCGATCGGACAGATACTTCGCCATGGCGCTACTGGCTCCGCGATTGGACAACGCGAAGACCGATGCGCCCGCAGCGCTCGGGTTGGTAAAACCGTCGGCGTGGATCGACATAAACAGATCGGCCCCGTGTTTGTGGGCGATCTCGACGCGATCGTAGAGCGGAATAAACGTATCGCCGGAGCGGGTCAGGCGTGCATCTATCCCCTGGTTACGTAGAATCGAGCGCACGTTTTTGGCAATTGCCAGTACCACATGCTTTTCCTTCGAGCCATTGCGACCAATTGCGCCGGTATCAATACCACCGTGACCCGGATCAAGGACAACCACGCGTTTAGCGCCTGATTTTTTCGCTTTCGGTTTGCTGTGTCCATTACTGGTTTTTAGCGCTTCTTCTTTAGCGATGGCTTGCGACATGCCTGACAGCGTCAGGGCGGCCAGCCCGGCTTTCAGCACCTGGCGGCGCGATGTGAGTGTTTTTAGTGGTTTAAAAGTGCTCATACGGCCTGAGTTGTAAAAAAAAGGTTCTAAACGTTATATCGTATCGCGTAGTCCGTTGCGACGGATCGGGATAAGAATTGTTTTACTTTTCATTTCAATACGTGACAATTCCGTATTATGCCATTTTTTCCGCCGCTTCGCGTCAGATATTGGCTAAATCAGCCGTTCGCGCCATAATCGCTTTTTAACGTCCTGAAAAGGTAACCAATACCATGGAAATACGCGTTTTTCGCCAGGAAGATTTCGAAGAGGTGATCACCCTCTGGGAGCGCTGTGATTTGCTGCGTCCATGGAATGACCCGGAAATGGACATTGAGCGTAAAGTAAATCATGACGTCAGCTTGTTCCTGGTCGCTGAAGTGAACGGCGAGGTGGTCGGTACGGTGATGGGCGGATACGACGGGCATCGCGGCTCGGCCTATTACCTCGGCGTGCATCCTGAGTTTCGCGGTCGCGGCATCGCGAATGCGCTGCTTAACAGACTGGAGAAAAAGCTCATCGCCCGCGGGTGTCCGAAGATTCAAATCATGGTGCGTGAAGATAATGATCTGGTGTTGGGCATGTATGAACGCCTGGGCTATGAACATGCGGATGTACTCAATCTCGGTAAGCGCTTGATCGAAGATGAAGAGTACTGAGTTTCACCCCGCCGACTATGACGGTCACGGGCGTTTGCGCCTACCTTTTCTTTTCTGGTGCGTACTGCTGCTGCAGGCGCGTACCTGGGTGTTGTTCGTGATTGCCGGTTCTTCCCGTGAGCAGGGCAATACGCTACTGAATCTGTTTTATCCCGACCATGACGCATTCTGGCTGGGGTTGCTCCCCGGCGTTCCCGCGGTGCTGGCGTTTTTACTCAGCGGGCGGCGCTTTGCGTATCCGGGGGTATGGCGCTGGCTGCGCGGATTACTGATTCTCGCGCAACTGGTACTGCTCTGCTGGCAACCGGCGATGTGGCTGGCAGGCGATCCTGTCAACGGCATCGGACTGGCGCTGCTGGTGGCGGATATCGTCGCGCTGGTCTGGCTGTTAACCAATCAACGTCTGCGCGCCTGTTTTTCCCTTGAGAAAGAATAACGGCACTTTTTGGTGAAAGCGGACTCCAAGCAACGTTGATAAATAAGGAAGGAAGTGAAATGAAATCACTGCGTTTGACTTTATGCGCGATGCCGCTGCTACTGACCGGGTGTTCCACGCTGTCGTCGGTGAACTGGTCTGCCGCCAATCCGTGGAACTGGTTCGGTTCTTCAACGCAGGTCACTGAGCAGGGCGTCGGCGCGTTAACGGGCGCTACGCCGCTGGATGAAAAAACGATTGCTGATGCGCTGGATGGTGATTACCGCCTGCGCAGCGGGATGAAGACCGATGACGGTAATGTAATGCGTTTCTTTGAAGCGATGAAAGATGACCAACTGGCAATGGTTATCAATGGCAGTCAGGGAACCATCAGCCGTATTGATGTCCTGGACAGCGATATTTCATCAGACGCGGGTGTCGAAATTGGTACACCGTTTAGCGACCTTTACACTAAAGCCTTTGGTAACTGCCATAAAGCAACCGGCGATGACAGCGCGAGCGTTGAATGTAAAGCTGAAGGAAGTCAGCATATTAGCTACATTTTTTCCGGCGAATGGAGCGGGCCTGAGGGCTTAATGCCGTCGGACGACACGCTGAAAACGTGGAAAGTCAGCAAAATCATCTGGCGGCGTTAATTTGCGTCTGAACAAATCGACTTGCTAAAAAAACAGGTAGAATAGCGCCAATCAATGCCACGAGGTCGTGGCATCTTTTTTTCAGGAGGAACAATGTCTCAGGTTCAGAGTGGCATTTTGCCAGAACATTGCCGTGCGGCGATTTGGATTGAAGCCAATGTTAAAGGCGACGTTGAGGCCCTGCGTGCGGCCAGCAAAATCTTTGCTGATAAACTGGCGACCTTTGAAGCGAAGTTCCCGGATGCGCATCTGGGCGCGGTTGTGGCTTTCGGCAACAACACCTGGCGTGTATTAAGCGGCGGCGTTGGGGCGGAAGAGTTAAAAGACTTTATCCCTTACGGTAAAGGCCTGGCGCCAGCCACCCAGTATGATGTGTTGATCCACATTCTCTCTTTGCGTCATGACGTGAATTTCTCCGTCGCGCAGGCAGCAATGGAAGCATTTGGTGACTACATTGACGTCAAAGAAGAGATCCACGGTTTCCGTTGGGTTGAAGAACGCGATCTCAGCGGCTTTGTTGACGGTACGGAAAATCCGGCTGGTGAAGAAACGCGTCGTGAAGTCGCGGTGATCAAAGATGGCGTGGATGCTGGTGGCAGCTATGTATTTGTGCAGCGTTGGGAACATAACCTGAAGCAGCTTAACCGCATGAGCATTCACGACCAGGAAATGATGATTGGTCGTACCAAGGAAGCCAACGAAGAGATCGACGGTGATGACCGTCCGGTTACCTCTCACCTGAGCCGCGTTGATCTGAAAGAAGACGGTAAAGGGCTGAAAATTGTGCGCCAGAGCCTGCCATACGGCACGGCCAGCGGCACACACGGTCTCTATTTCTGCGCCTACTGCGCACGTCTGCACAACATTGAGCAGCAACTGCTGAGTATGTTTGGCGACACAGACGGTAAGCGCGACGCGATGCTGCGTTTCACCAAGCCGGTAACCGGTGGCTATTACTTTGCCCCGTCGCTGGACCGCCTGATGGCGCTGTGATTCGTCAGAGACCTTGCATGAGTGAATGGCCAGTCAGTTAGATGATAACGCTGGCCATTTTTGTTACTCGTTTTTGAGTGCTGCATACACCTGATCAACCACCCAGCCGTAGGTAGCAATCGGCATCAAACCACTGTTAAACATGTTTGGGTTCTTTTGTGGATCGGCGACAGGTGAGTGTGGTTTATTGCTCAGCATGACAATCGCCATTCGGTTAACCGGATCGATAACGGTCAGCGTTCCGGTCCATCCGGTGTGTCCATAAGCCTGCGAACTAGCCAACGTACCAAATGTTGGCGTCATAGTGGGATTACCGTTAACTCTCCAGCCAAGGCCAAATGTGGCATCTTCCATTGAACTTTGGGTGAACATTTTTACCGTCTGAGGATCAAATAGCGTGACGTTGCCGTAACCTCCGCCATTCAGCATGGTTTGCATCAATACCGCAATATCGCCAGTGTTTGAAAATAGCCCCGCATGACCCGAAACGCCGCCCATCGAGTAGAACGCTTTTTCATCATGCACCTGACCCCATAATGTTGTGGTGCGAATATTCGGGAAATGGATCACGCCATCCCGGGTATTACCGTTCAGTTCCGTCGCGGCGATCTGCTGCTGATTGAACCCTTTCTGCAGCGGGTTAAAGACGGTATGTGTTAACCCGAGTGGGCGATAGATTGTTTCTTCCACATAACGATCGAGCGGCTGACCGGTGATGGACTCCACAATAAAGCCAAGCAACATATAATCCACATCGCTGTAGATATGTTTATCGCCTGGATGATATTCCAACGGCGTGCGTTTGATCATTTCAAGCGTAGTGGTTTTATCTTGGGAATATAGCTTGCCTGCTACATCTTTGTTTGGGTATTGCGGATCGGCCGGGAAACCACCGACGTGATGCAAAAGATCCGAAATTCTCAGTGTACTTTTCCCTTTAATGGCATCCTCCGGACGATCGCCAAAACCGGGAATGTACTTTGAGATAAGATCGTCCGGGCGTAATTTACCTTCTGACATCAGTTTTTGTAGCGCAAAATTTGTCGCGTACATTTTGGTGTTTGATGCCAGATCGTACAAAGTATCTGTCGTGGCCTTGACTGGCTGGGTCATCAGGTTGTGGCCATCATATTTCTTCGCGTAGCCCCAGGCCTTTCGGTAAACAATATGATTGTCTTTAACAATTAGCAGGTTAACGCTGGGGTATCCGGCATCCACTTGTTGCGCTATCCAGCTATCTAACTGGTTAAGTTGTTTAATATTAAATCCTGCATTTTCCGGAGACGTTTCTGTTAATACCGGAAATGGTACTGCGTTGGCGGTTAAACTTAGAGCCAATAGAAAAGCAAAGCATAATCTTATCTTCATGATATTATTCCAGATTCACATTACGACAGCCAAACAGAACGGTGAAAATAAACCCGCCAAGGTATGAAATCAGCATGCCCCCTGCATATACCGCCATGGCGGGCAAAATACCTTGTGCGGATGTCATTAATGGCAACGCAACCAGACCGGATGGGCCAAAGGCGCTGTTTAATCCCATCGGAAGACCAGCCCATGCCACCAGCCCAATGAAAAGTCCTCCGGCTGCACCGCCAAGGCAAGCGGTGATAAACGGCTTCATTCGCGGTAGCGTAACACCGTAAATCAGTGGTTCACCGACACCCAATAAACCGGGAATAATCGCCCCACGAATCTGGCTGCGTAACACGCTGTGTTTTTCTGCTCGCCAGTAGAGCGCCAACGCCGCGCCGACCTGGCCTGCGCCAGCCATCGACAGAATCGGGAACAGGCTATTGAATCCCTGGCTACTCATTAATGCCAGATAAACAGGAATGAATCCTTGATGTACGCCGAATACCACTGAAACCAGAAACAGACCGGCCAGAATGGCGCAGCCCAGCGGGTTGCTGTTGAGGTGGATAAAGAGCCAGGACATTCCTTCAAACAGCCAGCCGCCCAGGGGCATGATGATCAAATAGGTCAGCGTGGCGGTGACCAGCAGAGTTAACATCGAGGTCAACAGCATATCCAGATCGTCAGGCATAAATCGGCGAATAAGCCCTTCGAGCCGCGCGCTTGCCCAGGCGGCAATCAGTACGCCGATAATGTTACCGCGTGGGTCGATTGGCATGCCGAAGAAATCCTGAATACCAGAGAAATAACCCGTAGTGGCTACGGGGTTGTAGCCTAACAGGAACAATGACGCGATGATCGCCCCATTAACGCCTGTACCACCGAAAGCCTGAGCTGCGTTGTAACCAACCAGAATGACGAGGAAAGTGAATAACCCCTTACTGAAGACTTTCATGAAGTTAAGCGCGTCGGGAAGCATACCTTGCGCATCGGCTGGGACATGCATGACCGTACCGAGGAGTGTGGCAATACCTAGCAGCAGCCCAGCTGCGATAAAACCTGGAATCAACGGGGTAAAAATGGTAGCGAATTTAGATAGAAATTGTTGAATACCTGAGGTTTGCTTCGCTTTTAGTTGGTTTTTGGTTTTAGCGGCGATATCTGCCGCTTGCATGACGCCCTTGCTGCTATCGGCCAGCAGAACATTCATAGCGTCTGCTGCCCGCTGTGCTTTACCGGGGCCAAAAATGATCTGTACCTGATTTGCGGAAAGTACGACGCCTTTTACACCTTCAAGGTTCTTGAGCGCCGGATCAACCTGATTGCTGTCATGCACCGTCAGGCGTAAACGTGTCATGCAGTTCCCACAGGTGGCAATATTACCCTGGCCGCCGACCTGGGTAATAATGGCGTTCAGGAGATTATTACTGATTTCTTTTGCCATTTGCTTTATTCCTCTTCCAGTACCTGGCGAATGAAACCGCCATGTTGCTCAAGGCGCAGATTGGCTTCCGTTGCGTTGAGGTTTTTCAGTAGCATGACAATCGCGGTTTTACATTGGCGACCACAGGCGATCAGTGCGGCTTCTGCCTGCTGCGCGCTGCAACCTGTTGCATCTTTCACAATATTGACCTGACGCAGATTGAGCTTGTGGTTAGTGGAGACGACGTCCACCATTAGGTTGCCAAATACTTTGCCGGATTTGATCATCAGGCCAGTGGAGAGTGTGTTGAGAACCAGTTTCTGGGCCGTGCCTGCCTTCATGCGCGAGGAACCGCTTACCACTTCGGCACCCACTACCGGGGTGATGGCAATTTCAGCCGCTTCTGATACTGCGCTTCCAGGATTGCAGGAGATGCCTATCGTCCGACAACCAAGTGTGCGGGCATAGCCTAGCCCGGCAACGACATACGGCGTACGACCGCTGGCCGCGATACCGACCACGACGTCCTTTCCATTTAGTGCGATCTTTTTCAGATCGTTGATCCCAAGTTCGCCATCGTCTTCTGCGCCTTCAATGGCATGCTGAAGCGCTTGATCGCCACCGGCGATCAAGCCGATGACCAGTCCCGACTCTACGCCATAGGTGGGAGGACATTCGCTGGCGTCAAGAACACCCAGGCGACCGGATGTTCCGGCGCCAGTATAAATCAACCGCCCGCCCGCGCTGACCTGGGCATAAATAGTGTCAATAGCCGCAGCAATTTCGGGAAGAACCTGCTCTACGGCGAGCGGAACGATTTTATCTTCGTTATTGATGATGCGGCACAATGCGAGGGTAGAGACCCGATCAATCTCCAGAGACGCGGGATTAACGCTTTCGGTAATCATTTTTTCAAGTTGCATATTACTTCTCGCCTTACAGGTTTAGCGCCCATTTCAGGAATGATTTTTTCTGGGAATCGTCAGCTTTCAGATACAATTGCTGCAACTGAGATAGTTGATCGTATGAAGAGATGGACGTCGCCTCAGGGGAGGTAGAGCGTGCCGGGGACGGGATTATTGTCCCATCGTCGTTGACGATGGCGCTAAGATCGGTAAAGACAGTGAGGCTGTCACGATCGAGAATTTTGATATCAAAGGGCACAGGTTTTCCGCCTGCGGTCAGCGTGAATACCGGCTTTTGCGCCATCAGGCTCGCTTCTTTTTCATCCAGCGGTTTACCTGTTGATAGCTGAATATCAATATTGCCGGAAGCGTTGAAAGAGAGGATATACGGATTAGACGTGACCCTACCTCGGTTATTGTTTACCGATTCCGGATTGACCGGGCTGTCGAATTTAACCACCATTTTTTGCGTACCGTCAGTTAGCGCCACATCTTTGCTAAAAATGCTGACTTTTGCTGAACGGGCCGCCAGTACACTGACATTATCCCCAATAAACAGATGCGGTGCGGCAAGCGCCTGGCTGCAAAATAATAATGCAGCTGCGGATATAATATATTTCTTCATTTTTAACTCTCGCGAAAAGAGGAATCAGAATTCGTAACGTAAGCCAAGATGGAAATAGTCATCTGCCGGGCTGCTGCCGCCGAAGGAGACGTCATTGCCATTGGTGCGTTTTTTCCCCTCTTCACCATTACGCCAGGAGTAAGACGCAAAAACGGAACTGCGTACGGTGAGTTTGTACTGGGCTTCGAAAGTGGTATCGCGAAGTTTCAGCCCGTCACCATCCTGATTTTTCAGATGACGATAACCGGTACGTAAGGCCCAGTCAGGACTGACGTTCCAGACGAGTGTTGCTTCGTAATCTTTATCGGTACTGTCAGGAGAACCATCAAGATAAGTGACTTTATCCTGGGCAAAGAGCAGGCCGAGCATGAAATCACCCAGATAGTATCGGGTACCGATGCCATAAAAAGCGTACTTATCGGCATTATCATCTGACTGCATGGAGGTGTCGTCGTGGCTGGCTTTCTCCGCCTGACCTGCAATTACCGGCTGGAGACGACCAAAATCGCCCATATCGAGCGTATAGCGAAGGGCGGCGTTATAGCCATAATCCAGATCGGAGGTGTTATTCCCCAGAATATAGGCGGTAGAGAAATCAAAGTTTCCGAAGGTGTTCTGATACTGAATCGTACCGTCCTGACGAAAAACCTGTACTGCTGTTGGGTCAACAAAGTTGGCCTGTCGGGCCATGGCCACGTCGGAGCTGGCGAACACATCGCCAATATCTGTAAACATAATCAGGCCGGATGACACGCGCCCACCGGTCAACTTTCCGTATTCCGCAAAATCAATCCCTGCCCATACATAACGCGCAGTGAAATCATCCGGGTCTTCCGCACTGATGTTGTTGGCGTACTCTGCTGCATTCACCTGATACTGTGTAAAGCCAATGACGGCCAGCTTTTCATTGATGGCCTGGCGAGCAGAAAAACCGATACGCGCGTCAAAGTCGCCCGATGTGTCACCCGTCTTTTTATCTGAAATATTGAAGCCGAGACGCCCGTAGAGATCGATATTTGATCCATCATTAGCCTGATAGATCACTGCGGCATGGCTGGTGCTGCTAGCAAGGAGAATAAAAGTTGCCAGGGATGTCAGAGTAAGTTTCATTATGATTATCCTTTTCGATGTGTAAGTTGTCATTGCCATAAACAACGATTGGAATCATATATTCCTTTTTTTAAGTTTCAATGGAATCATTGAATCATAATACAAATATTGTGAGGGCTATCATATTCTCACCAGGCTTGTGGTATCCTGCGGCCAGAGCGTTGGAATTAATGATTCCATGATTACGGGAGTGAAAGAGATATGTTGTATCTGGCGAAGATGCGGAATGCAGAGGCAGAATTAACGGAAAATGAGCAGAAAATTGCCAATTTCCTTTTAGCCCATGTTGACGAGCTGAAAACAGTTTCTTCCCGCAATATGGCGAAGCAGTTGGAAGTCAGTCAGTCGAGTATTGTGAAATTCGCTCAAAAGCTTGGTGCGAACGGCTTCACTGAACTCAGAATGGCGCTCATTGAGGAGTACAGCGCCAATCGGGAAAAGAAACATAATAAGGCCCTGCATCTGCACAGCACAATCACCAGTGAAGACAGTCTGGAGGTGATGGCCCGTAAGCTGAACAGGGAAAAAATAGTCGCCCTTGAAGAGACTTGTAGCCTGATGGATTTCGATCGCCTGACACAGGTGATTAAGCTTATCAGCCAGGCTCAACTTATTCAGATTACCGGGGTTGGGGGATCCGCGCTGGTCGGGCGCGATTTATCCTTTAAGCTGATGAAAATTGGCTGCCGCGTTGCCTGTGAGGTCGATACCCATGTTCAGGCGACAATTGCGCAGGCATTACGCAAAGGTGATGTGCAAATCGCTATTTCCTACAGCGGCTCGAAAAAAGAGATTGTGCTTTGCGCTGAAGCCGCGCATAAGCAGGGAGCAACGGTCATTGCGATCACCTCATTGGCCGATTCCCCGCTGCGGCGACTGGCCGATTACACACTGGATACCGTTTCCGGTGAGACTGAATGGCGCAGTTCGTCTATGTCAACCCGAACCGCGCAGAACTCGGTAACGGACCTGCTTTTTGTCGGCATGGTGCAACTGAATGATGTGGAATCGCTGCGTATGATTGAACGCAGTAGCGAGTTGATTCATCGTTTAGACCGCAGCTAGTGTATTTGACCCGGGATTTACCTGATTTAGTGAGCTATTCCTCAGCACTAATTTGTTATTGCTGTATCTTCTGCGTGAATGAAGCGAAGGCTTCATATTCAAAAGGAGAATATTGAAATGGGAAAACTCACGGGCAAAACAGCATTGATTACGGGCGCATCTCAGGGTATTGGCGAGGGGATCGCCAGAACGTTTGCCCGCCATGGCGCGAACTTAATCCTGCTGGATATCTCCGATGAGATTGAAAAACTGGCGGATGAGCTGGCAGGACGCGGTCACCGCTGCACTGCGGTTCACGCGGATGTCAGAGATTTTGCTTCGGTCACGGAAGCGGTGAAACGCGCGAAGAAGGTTGAAGGCAAAATCGATATTCTGGTCAACAATGCCGGCGTATGTCGCCTCGGCAACTTCCTTGAGATGAGCGATGAAGATCGCGACTTCCATATTGATATCAATATCAAAGGCGTCTGGAACGTAACGAAAGCCGTGCTGCCGGAGATGATTGATCGCAAAGACGGGCGTATCGTGATGATGTCCTCAGTGACTGGCGATATGGTGGCCGATCCGGGCGAAACGGCCTATGCAATGTCAAAAGCGGCGATTATCGGCTTAACCAAATCGCTGGCGGTGGAATATGCGCAGTCCGGTATTCGCGTGAATGCCATTTGCCCAGGCTATGTTCGCACGCCGATGGCGGAAAATATTGCGCGTCAGTCCAATCCGGACGATCCGGAATCTGTATTAACCGAAATGGCGAAAGCGATCCCGATGCGTCGTCTGGCCTGCCCGCTAGAAGTCGGTGAGCTGGCTGCGTTCCTGGCCTCGGATGAGTCCAGTTATTTAACTGGCACGCAAAACGTGATTGATGGCGGTAGCACCTTGCCTGAAAGCGTTAGCGTCGGCGTCTGATTGATGCCGGTCTCCTCCCCGCGCGATGGGGAGGAGGTACCCCTTATTCTCTTTTCAACTTTCAAATCATCAAACGGTATATAAAACCGTTACTCCTTTAGCACTGGTTATAAATATGATGACCATAAGAAAGTCATTAAATTTATAAGGGTGCGCAATGGCCGTTAACTTACTGAAAAAAAGAACCCTGACGCTGGCAGCAATGCTGTTGCTGGTGGGGCAGGCGCAGGCAACGGAACTGCTGAACAGTTCATACGATGTCTCCCGCGAGCTGTTTGCCGCCCTTAACCCGCCATTTGAACAGCAATGGGCAAAGGATAACGGCGGCGACAAACTGACGATTAAACAATCTCATGCCGGGTCATCAAAACAGGCGCTGGCGATTTTGCAAGGGTTGAAGGCCGATGTAGTGACCTATAACCAGGTGACAGACGTGCAGATCCTGCATGACAAAGGCAAGCTGATCCCCGCCGACTGGCAAAGCCGACTGCCGAATAACAGCTCGCCATTCTATTCCACCATGGCGTTTTTGGTGCGTAAGGGTAACCCGAAGAATATCCACGAATGGAACGATCTGGTTCGCCCGGACGTGAAGCTAATTTTCCCCAACCCGAAGACTTCCGGTAACGCGCGTTATACCTATCTGGCTGCGTGGGGCGCGGCAGATAAAGCTGACGGTGGTGATAAAGCCAAAACCGAACAGTTTATGACCCAGTTTCTGAAAAACGTGGAAGTGTTTGATACCGGCGGTCGCGGTGCAACGACCACCTTTGTTGAACGCGGTCTGGGTGATGTGCTGATCACGTTTGAATCGGAAGTGAACAACATCCGTAAACAGTATGAAGATCAGGGTTTCGAAGTGGTGGTGCCGAAGGTCAACATTCTGGCGGAATTCCCGGTAGCCTGGGTAGATAAAAATGTGCAGGCCAACGGTACTGAAAAAGCGGCGAAAGCGTACCTGAACTGGCTGTACAGCCCACAGGCGCAAACCATCATTACCGATTTCTACTACCGCGTGAACAACCCGCAGGTGATGGACAAGCTGAAAGATAAATTCCCGCAAACCGAACTGTTCCGCGTCGAAGACAAGTTTGGCGCGTGGCCTGAGGTGATGAAAACGCACTTTGTCAGCGGCGGCGAGCTGGACAAACTGTTGGCGGCGGGGCGTAAGTAAATGTTTGCTGTTTCCTCCCGACGCGTGCTGCCCGGCTTCACCTTAAGCCTCGGGACCAGCTTATTGTTCGTTTGCCTGATATTGCTGCTGCCGCTTAGTGCGCTGGTCATGCAACTGGCGCAAATGAGCTGGGCGCAGTATTGGGAAGTGATTACCAATCCGCAGGTGGTAGCGGCTTATAAAGTGACACTGCTGTCGGCGTTTGTGGCATCAATTTTTAACGGCGTGTTCGGTTTGCTGATGGCGTGGATCTTAACCCGCTATCGCTTTCCGGGCCGTACGCTGTTGGATGCGCTGATGGACCTGCCGTTTGCGTTGCCTACGGCGGTAGCTGGCCTGACGCTGGCGTCGCTGTTTTCGGTCAATGGCTTCTACGGCGAGTGGCTGGCGAAGCTGGACATTAAGGTGACCTATACCTGGCTTGGCATCGCGGTGGCGATGGCCTTTACCAGCATTCCGTTCGTAGTGCGTACCGTACAGCCAGTGCTGGAAGAGTTAGGCCCGGAATATGAAGAAGCGGCGGAAACGCTCGGCGCCACGCGTTGGCAGAGTTTTCGTAAAGTGGTGCTGCCAGAGCTGTCTCCCGCGCTGGTGGCGGGCGTTGCGCTCTCGTTTACCCGAAGCCTCGGTGAGTTTGGCGCGGTTATTTTTATCGCCGGAAACATCGCATGGAAAACCGAAGTGACCTCGCTGATGATTTTTGTTCGCTTGCAGGAGTTTGACTACCCGGCCGCCAGCGCGATTGCTTCTGTGATCCTCGGGGCGTCGTTGTTGCTGCTGTTTTCAATTAACACCCTGCAAAGTCGCTTCGGTCGACGCGTGGTAGGTCACTGATGGCAGACATTACTCAATTGAAACGCTATGACGCACCCCGCATTAACTGGGGTAAATGGTTTCTGATCGGCACGGGCATGCTGGTATCGACCTTTATTTTGCTGGTACCGATGATTTATATCTTCGTGCAGGCGTTCAGTAAGGGATTAATGCCGGTACTACAGAACCTGGCTGATCCGGATATGCTGCATGCCATTTGGCTGACGGTGCTAATTGCGCTGATTGCGGTGCCGGTTAATCTGGTGTTCGGCGTATTGCTGGCTTGGCTGGTGACTCGCTTCAACTTCCCAGGACGCCAACTGCTGCTGACGCTGCTGGATATTCCCTTTGCCGTCTCGCCAGTGGTCGCAGGTCTGATCTATCTGCTGTTTTATGGTTCTAACGGTCCGCTGGGTGATTGGCTGGATGAACACAACCTGCAAATTATGTTCTCCTGGCCGGGGATGGTGCTGGTGACGGTGTTCGTGACCTGTCCGTTTGTGGTGCGCGAACTGGTGCCGGTAATGTTAAGTCAGGGCAGCAATGAAGACGAAGCGGCGATTTTGCTTGGTGCCTCCGGCTGGCAGATGTTCCGCCGCGTCACGCTGCCGAATATCCGTTGGGCGTTGCTGTATGGCGTGGTGCTGACTAACGCCCGTGCGATAGGCGAATTCGGCGCGGTGTCGGTGGTTTCCGGCTCGATTCGCGGCGAAACCTTGTCTTTACCACTACAGATTGAATTACTGGAGCAGGACTATAACGCCGTCGGCTCCTTTACCGCCGCCGCGCTGTTGACGCTGATGGCGATTATTACCCTGTTTTTGAAGAGCATGTTGCAATGGCGTCTGGAGAACCAGGAGAAACGCGCGCAGCAGGAGGAAAATCATGAGCATTGAGATTGCCAATATTAAGAAGTCTTTTGGTCGCACCCAGGTGCTGAACGATATCTCGCTGGATATTCCTTCAGGTCAAATGGTGGCTCTGTTGGGGCCATCCGGTTCGGGCAAAACCACGCTGCTGCGTATCATCGCCGGGCTGGAGCATCAGTCCAGCGGGCATATTCGTTTTCACGGCACTGATGTCAGCCGTTTGCACGCCCGCGACCGTAAGGTGGGGTTTGTGTTTCAGCACTATGCGCTGTTTCGCCATATGACCGTTTTCGACAACATCGCTTTTGGTCTGACAGTTCTGCCACGGCGTGAGCGTCCGAACGCGGCGGCGATCAAAGCCAAAGTGACTAAACTGCTGGAGATGGTGCAATTGGCTCATCTGGCAGATCGTTTCCCGGCGCAGCTTTCCGGCGGCCAGAAACAGCGTGTGGCGTTGGCGCGTGCGCTGGCTGTCGAGCCGCAGATCCTGCTGCTCGACGAGCCGTTTGGCGCGCTCGACGCTCAGGTGCGTAAAGAACTGCGCCGCTGGCTGCGTCAGCTGCACGAGGAACTGAAGTTCACCAGCGTGTTTGTCACCCACGATCAGGAAGAAGCGACGGAAGTTGCGGATCGCGTGGTGGTGATGAGTCAGGGTCATATTGAACAGGCCGATGCGCCGGATCAGGTCTGGCGCGAACCGGCCACCCGTTTTGTGCTGGAGTTTATGGGCGAGGTTAACCGCCTGCAGGGGACGATTCGTGGCGGACAGTTCCACGTGGGCGCACACCGCTGGCCGTTGGGCTATACACCTGGCTATCAGGGACCGGTCGATCTGTTCCTGCGTCCATGGGAAGTGGATGTGAGCCGCCGTACCAGCCTGGATTCGCCGCTGCCGGTGCAGGTGCTGGAAGCCAGTCCGAAGGGGCACTACACCCAATTAGTTGTACAACCCCTCGGGTGGTACAACGAACCGCTGACGGTCATCATGCAGGGCGATGATTCCCCGAGCCGCGGTGAACGGCTGTTTGTTGGACTGCAAAATGCACGTTTGTATAACGGCGACCAGCGTATTGAAACGCGTGAAGAGGAACTTGCCCTGGCGCAATCAGCCTGATAGGTTAATTTGCATAGTTATCGCCCGGTGGCGCTACGCTTACCGGGCTTTTTTATGAGCTGAAAACGTGAACACATTAGAAAAAACAATTGGCAATACGCCTCTGGTGAAATTACAACGCCTGGCGCCGGATAACGGCAGCGAAATTTGGGTCAAGCTGGAAGGGAATAATCCTGCGGGTTCGGTGAAAGACCGGGCTGCGCTGTCGATGATTGTTGAAGCGGAAAAGCGTGGGGAAATTAAGCCGGGTGACGTATTGATTGAGGCTACCAGCGGCAATACTGGTATTGCGCTGGCCATGATCGCCGCGCTGAAGGGCTACCGCATGAAGCTGCTGATGCCAGACAACATGAGTCAGGAGCGCCGTGCGGCGATGCGCGCCTATGGTGCCGAGCTGATTCTGGTCACTAAAGAGCAGGGGATGGAAGGCGCGCGCGATTTAGCCCTCGCTATGTCTGAGCGCGGAGAAGGTAAACTGCTCGATCAGTTTAATAATCCCGATAACCCGTACGCGCACTACACCACCACCGGACCCGAAATCTGGCAGCAGACGTCAGGCCGCATCACCCATTTTGTCTCCAGTATGGGGACAACCGGCACCATTACCGGAGTGTCGCGTTTTCTGCGC
The DNA here is from genome assembly GCF_005281115.1 of Citrobacter sp. wls710. Lineage (NCBI taxonomy): Bacteria > Pseudomonadati > Pseudomonadota > Gammaproteobacteria > Enterobacterales > Enterobacteriaceae > Citrobacter > Citrobacter sp. wls710. The sequence continues at coordinate 3,050 of NZ_SZXD01000025.1, read as the reverse complement.
GAGCAGGAAAAACCGGTCACTATCGTTGGCCTGCAGCCGGAAGAGGGCAGCAGTATTCCGGGAATTCGCCGCTGGCCTGCGGAATATATGCCGGGCATTTTTAACGCCTCGCTGGTGGATGAGGTGCTGGATATTCATCAGAATGATGCCGAAAATACCATGCGTGAACTGGCCGTGCTTGAAGGAATTTTCTGCGGTGTCAGCTCTGGCGGCGCGGTCGCGGGCGCGTTACGCGTTGCACGTGCCACGCCCGGCGCGGTAGTTGTGGCGATCATCTGCGATCGCGGCGATCGCTACCTTTCGACCGGCGTTTTTGGTGAGGAGCACTTTAATCAGGGGCTGGGAATTTAACTTGTTGGCCTGATAAGCACAGCGCCATCAGGTAACTGCCTGGCACGATGGCCGGATAATGTTTTATCCGGCCAGGGATGATTAATCGTTACGTTTTTCCACCAGCTTATCCAGGAATTGCCACAGCTTCTCATTCATTTGCTGGTAGTCCCAGGCGCGCATCTCTTCAACCGGGCGGATGAAGCGTTTCCCTTCGGCTTCAGCCAACTCTTGCTCTGAGTGCTGAATTAATCCTTCAATCGCGTCAGCTGTGAACTCCATATGGCACTGGAAACCATAGACGAAATTACCGTATTGCACGATTTGTCGCGGACAGCCCTCACTGGTAGCAAGAATTATCGCCTGGTCGGTTAACCCCGGCATGTCGTTGTGCCAGTGACCGACGATAAGCGATGAGCCGAAATTGCTGAACAACGGGTGCTGTTGGCCTGCCTCGGTCAGGACGATTGGGTAGTGCCCAATCTCTTTTTCCGGGCTTTGACACACCTTCGCGCCCAGCGCTTCTCCAATTAACTGCGAACCCAAACAGATCCCCACCACGATTTTTCTTGCCGAAATCGCTTGGTTAATCAGATGCTGCTCAGCCTGAGAGTCAAAGTACGGGCACTCTTCCTGCGTGGTGCGGGGCGACTGCGGGCCACCAAAGACGACCAGCATATCGAAACCATCGGCATTGGCGGGAACTGTTTCTCCAGCGTATACGCGTGACCAGGTGATGGTATAGCCGCGCGATTCGGCCCACGGCAGGTACGCGCCAGCAGATTCAAAAGACTCATGAATAACAAAATGAACTCGCACTTTTTGTCTCCTGTTAGCGCTTTAGCGCCTGATGAATATCAACCGCCAGCTTATCAATGTCGCTGTCTTCTAATGTTGACAGCGTAATGCGTAAACCGTGTGCAGGCGTATTGACGCCGAACACTTCGCCTTCGCGAACCAGCCAGCCGGACTTTGCCAGTGCAAAAGCGATCTCCTGACTGTGATCTGCCAGCGGTAACCACAGATTCAGACCGTCACCGACGGGCAGTTCAATGCCATGTTGGCGCAGAGCCGTATTCAACTTTTGCTGCTGGACGGCGTAAAACTGCTGCGTTTGTGCCAGCGTGTGTTGATATGTCTCGTCACTCAGGCACGCGCAGGCTAAATCCTGCAGCAGATGGCTGACCCACTGACTGCCGGAGTTGAGCCGTAAACGCAGTTTCCCGGATGTGACGGGATCGCTGGCTACGATAGCCAGGCGTAAATCCGGGCCTAAAGTTTTCGACATCGAACGGACAATCGCCCAGTGTACAGTTTCCTGCGCAATCACCGGATACCAGCGGCAAGCGGACAGCAGCGCAAAGTGGTCGTCGACGATCACCAGCGTTTGCGGGTAGCGAGCCAGGATTTCCTGCAATTGCGCCGCGCGGGATGCGCTCAGACTGCATCCTGTCGGGTTATGAGCGCGCGGGGTCAGAATCACCGCCCGCGCGCCTTTCTGTAATGCGCATTCCAGCATGGCGGGTTGCATGCCTTCACTGTCGACGTTAACTGGACTGGCGGTAAATCCGGCATAGCGCAGCATGTTGATGCTACTCAAAAAGCACGGATCTTCTACAGCCACGCTATCGCCGGGCAGTAAATGGGCGCATAGCAGCCGCTCAATGGCATCGATGGCGCCGCTGGTGATATCAATTTCCCCCTGACCCGGTATCGCATCCTGTATCCATTGCGTGGCCCAGCTCTTGAGTCCTGGGGAGACGGCCGCATCACCATACAAACGCGGATCCTTATTTATCTTCGCGAAATAACTACTCAGGTCAGGAAGCCGTGAGGGCGCTGGATTACCGCCGGAAAGATCGATGAGTGGAGTATCTGGGTTACCACCTTCCAGCGCAACGGGGGCAGTAATCCCCTTAATCACCGTGCCGTTGCGTCCCAGACTCTGTGCCAACCCGGAGGTGACCAGACGTTTGTAAGCCGCCGCGACAGTATTGCGGTTCACGTTTAATTCCGTTGCTAGTTCCCGCACTGGCGGCAACGTTTCTCCTGCTGCCAGCGTGCCTGTAGCAACATGTTGACGGATACTGTCAAAAATTTCGTTAGCGGTTTTTCCGTCGATCATTATTGACCTATGACAAAATGAATTTTAGCATATGACGATAATAATGAGGCGTAAGCGCGCTGTCCAGCGAGAGGAGAAATTTATGGAGCAGGAGAGTGATATTCAGTCAGTGCTCTTCGACGACAAGCATCGGGCATTACAGACCGATATCGTCGCCGTCCAGTCACAGGTGGTATATGGCAGCGTAGGCAACAGCATCGCTGTGCCGGCCATTAAAGCGCAGGGATTACGCGTGACGGCAGTACCCACGGTACTGTTCAGTAACACCCCGCATTATGAAACCTTTTATGGCGGCGTTATTCCGCCCGAATGGTTTAGCGGCTATCTCCGCGCCTTAAGCGAACGTGATGCCTTGCGCGAGCTAAAGGCGGTGACGACAGGGTACATGGGCAGCGCGGAGCAAATCGCCTTGCTGGCACAATGGCTGGAAACCGTTCGGGCCACGCATCCGGACCTGTGCATTTTGGTTGACCCCGTGATTGGCGATACGGATAGCGGTATGTATGTTAAAGCCGAAATCCCGGAGGCTTATCGTCAACGTCTGCTGCCGCTGGCGCAGGGGCTGACTGGATTTGCCCCTATATTTCCAGACACC